>CAMDVY010000014.1 GCA_945878745.1 Klebsiella pneumoniae
TTATAACCACTCGGCTTAACCCATCCGCCAAGGTTAGAATCCCGCCATGCAAAGTATGACCGCATTCGCTCGAACCCAGGGAGACCACGCCCGATTTCACCTGGTCTGGGAGCTTCGCTCCGTCAACCATCGTTATCTCGAAACCCAATTCCGTCTGCCAGACGCATTTCGTAACCTGGAGCAAAAACTTCGGGACACGGCGCGTGCGCACCTCAAGCGGGGCAAACTCGACGCGACGCTCCGCTATGATCGAGCCGTTCGCGAAGGGGCTTTCGAAATCAACCGGCCGCTCCTGCTGCAACTTCTGGCATCACTCGAACAAATTCGCCGGGACGCACCAGACATCGGAGTGGTAAGCCCTCTCGATCTCATGCGATGGCCTGGCGTACTACAGGACGCCAGCGCCGAAGACGAGGCAATGCTGGTTCGTGCCACCGAACTTTTTGAGCAGGCGTTGATCGAGTTGCTGCAGAACAGAACACGAGAAGGGAACGCTTTGCGTACGGTTATCGCTGATCGTCTCGATGCCATCGATCGACACATCGCAGCGTTGCGCGGACTGGGGCAGACCGCGAGCCGCGACCATCTGGAGCGGCTACGTAACCGAGTTGCCGAGCTGGCTGTCGAAGTTGACCACCAACGACTGGAGCAGGAAATCGCTCTCCTGGCCCAGAAAGGTGACGTTGCGGAGGAGCTCGATCGATTGGCAATTCACGTTGAGGAATTCCGCGGAGCATTGAAGACCAACGGTCCACAAGGCCGCCGCCTCGACTTTCTGACCCAGGAAATGAACCGGGAAACCAACACCCTCGGATCAAAATCTGCCCAGCCGGAGGTGTCGCTGCGCGTCGTGGATCTCAAGGTGATCATCGAGCAGATCCGCGAGCAGGTGCAGAACATCGAATGACGGCGGCTCGACCAGGGCTCCTTTTTGTTGTTTCTGCGCCATCCGGCGCGGGAAAAACTTCACTGGTCGCCTCGCTACTTGCCCAGTTGCCGGGCATCGCCGTCTGCATATCGCACACGACCAGGCTTCCTCGTTCCAAGGAAGTCAACGGCGTGAACTACCATTTCATCGACCGCGCCGAATTTGAGTCCATGATCACCGATGGTGCTTTCCTCGAATTCGCAAGTGTCTTCGGTAACTTCTACGGTACGTCCATCAGGGCGGTGCAAGCCGCCCTGGATTCAGGGCAGGACCTCATACTGGAAATCGATTGGCAGGGCGCGGCTCAGATTCGCCAACTCCTGCCCGATGCGCTGAGCATATTTATCCTCCCGCCTGACCTCGCGACTCTCGAACTGAGGCTGCGGGCACGCGGCCAGGATGACGACACCGTCATCAAGGGTCGGCTATCCAAAGCCGTCGAGGAAATGTCGCATTGGTCCGAATTCGACTTTCTGGTGGTTAATGACGACTTCACACGAGCCAGTGCAGATATGGTCGCCATCGTCCGCAGCGAGCGGCTGCGACGCATACCGCAGCAGTCAGTTCTGGCCGAGCAACTGGCGGCGTTGCTGGACAATCCTTCCGGCCCTTGAGTACTATGCGACGCCTTTTCACTGACTGACCAAGCACTTATGGCTCGTATCACCGTTGAAGACTGCCTCGACCATGTAGATAACCGCTTCGAGTTGGTGATGCTTGCCACCCGTCGAGCCCGCCAATTGCGATCTTTCGGAGCCTTTGCCCTGGTGCCCGAAGAAAACGACAAACCAACCGTAATCGCTCTGCGTGAGATTGCTGCGGGACTGATCTCCCAAGAAAAGCTTGACGACATGGATATCCGCGTCGAGGATGAGCCAGTGATCGTGTCTTTCGGTTCTCCAGATGAGAGGTTCGGCGACCTCTGATCCGACGGGCAGCCCTGCCAGTCCGATCAAGCCCAAAAAGTCTACCGGTTCTTTCTTTGTCCAGAGGTTGGCAGAGCGTGCCTGCTTGGACGCGATTGCAGCACCGATCACCTTCCTCGAGCTGAAAGAAAAGTACCTGTCGGCCTATCTCGACAGCGCACAGATCCACGAAGTCGAAGCCGCCTACGAGTGCGCAGCCCTGGCCCATCAGGGCCATATGCGACGTACTGGTCACCCGTATATCACTCACCCACTTGCCGTTTGCGAGATCCTCGCCAGCATGCGGATGGATCACCAGTCGCTGATGGCTGCCCTTCTGCACGACGTGATCGAGAACACCGAAATCAACAAGGAGACGCTGGGCTCCAGGTTCGGACAGCCAGTCGCTGAGCTCGTTGACGGTGTCTCGAAGTTCTCGAAGATTTTCAAATCCCGCGCCGAGGCGCAGGCGGAGAATTTCCAGAAAATGGCGCTGGCCATGGCCCGAGACATGCGCGTCATCATGGTCAAGATGGCGGACCGTCTGCACAACATGCGCACGATTGGCGTGATGAGCTCGGAACAACGCCAACGGATCGCTCGCGAGACGCTCGATTTCTATGCACCGATCGCCAATCGACTTGGCATCAATCACATCAAGATCGAATTCGAAGAGCTGGGGTTCGAAGCGCTCTATCCCATGCGGGCCGATCGTATCGGTCGTGCGGTCTCCTCTGCGAAGGGACGACGCAAGGAGTTGATGGAGGAGATTCGAACCTCAATCGCCCGTTCTCTGATGCAGGAAGGCATACAGGCAACGGTACATGCCCGCGAAAAACACCTGTACTCGATCTATCGAAAAATGAGGACTCAACTCAAGTCGTTCCGCGACATCACGGACGTCTTCGGTTTTCGTGTGGTCGTTTCACAAGTCGATGAGTGTTATCGCTCGCTTGGTGTCATGCATAATCTCTACAAGCCAATGGCCGGTCGATTCAAGGACTACATAGCCATTCCCAAATCAAACGGCTACCAGTCCCTGCATACGACCTTGTTCAGCATGCACGGCATTCCGATCGAAGTGCAGATTCGCACCAAGCACATGGAGTCTGTTGCCCATCACGGCATCGCCGGCCACTGGCTCTACAAATCGGCCGATTCAGATCAATTCGATGTCAGCCAGAAAAGAGCCCGCGAGTGGGTTCGTGATTTGTTGGAGCTGCAGCAGAGAGCAGGCAATCCACTCGAGTTCATCGAGAGCCTGAAAACCGATCTGTTCCCCGACGAGGTCTACGTTTTCACGCCCAAGGGCGACATCATGGAACTGCCTCGCGGTGCCTGTTCTATCGACTTTGCCTACTCTGTTCACACAGGTGTCGGAAACACCTGTGTGTCCTGTTTGATCGAAGGCAATCCCGCGCCGTTATCGCAGCAACTGCAAAGTGGCCAGTATGTCGAGATTCGAACATCACCTGACGCACGACCCAACGCAGAGTGGCTGACATTCGTCGTTACTGGAAAGGCAAGATCCGCCATCAGACATGCGCTAAAGACCCAGCAACAGTCGGAGTCCATAGCTTTGGGCGAAAGATTGCTGAATCGCTCCCTCGCCGGCGCAAATCGAACGATACGGGACTTTGATTTCCGCAGACTGCGGCGAGTTCTTCTCGAATTCGGGGTACGGCGGCTGAACGAACTGCTATCGGCGATCGGCACGGGTGATCAGATGGCCTATGTCGTCGCCCAGCGACTGATTGCGGCCGACGATCCGCTGAGCGATGCCGTTTTTGTCGAACAGGAAGGACCCGTCAGCATTCGCGGCGGCGAGGGACTCGTCATCAAGTACGCGCGTTGTTGTGGACCTGTTCCAGGAGACGCCATCGTCGGTCACATGACTCCAGGCAAAGGTTTTGTGGTGCACATCGAGACGTGCGCCAACATCAACGAAACCCGCCGTCGCAAGGCCAGCGAGATCATTCCGGCGCGCTGGGCGGGCTCGACCAACAGCGAATTCCTGACCGCACTCCGAATCGACGTCAAACGCGGAAAAGGCGTCATTGCCGAACTGGCTGCAACACTCACCGACACCGACGCAAACATCGAGAACATCAACGTGGAAGAGCGAAGCGACAACGTCACCAGCGTGGTCGTGACCATCGGCGTTCGCGATCGAACTCACCTGGCTCGTGTCATGCGCAGGGTCAGAGCAATAGGAGCAACTCTCAGCATCTCCCGTTCCAGTGCCTGATCTTTGGTCGTGTGATGTCTGTTTCGATTCGTTTGCCAAAACTAGTAAGGGGCGCGCAACATGCAAATCGAGGCCATCTCGACCCAGGCTGCACCGGCGGCTATTGGTACCTACTCTCAAGCGATCAGGGCTGGTGAAACGGTCTATATCTCTGGTCAGATACCTCTCGACCCAGCAACAGGATTGTTGATAGAGGGCACCTTCCAGGAGCGAGTTCGTCAGGTCTTCAACAACCTGGCTGCCATCGCCGGTGCAGCGAACCTGTCCCTCAGCGATACCGTGAAAATCACCGTTTTTCTTCACGATCTTGGCAAGTTCAGTGAGCTGAACGAAGAGATGGCCAGACACTTCAAGGCACCCTATCCGGCACGAGTCGCCGTTCAGGTTTCGGCGTTGCCGCGCGGTGCAGACGTTGAAATCGACGCCATTCTGATTCGTCGTTGACAGCATTTCTCGGCGAGCGGCCAATCTCCGAGCTGAAAGGTGTCGGCCCAGCGACGCTGAAAGCACTGGCACGACTGTCCATCGACAACCATCGCGACTTGCTGATGCATCTGCCTCATCGGTACGAAGATCGCTCAAGAGTAGTGTCGTTCGGAGAGTTGAGCCCCGACGTTGAATCGCTGGTGGAAGGCACGATCATCGACGTTGAGCAGGTTCGTGGACGTGTCCCAGCCCTGCTCGTTTCCATCACGGATGGCACGTCCCTGCTCTCCCTGCGATTTTTCCGTCTCTACGATCGTCAGCGGAAGGAATTCAGTGCAGGACGTTTTGTGCGCGCCTTCGGCACGGTGCAGTTCAGCCCACGGGGACTGCAGATGTTTCATCCGGACTACACGCTGTCCGACGCGCCTCAGCCTGCACCACTGCCGGAGCTGACGCCCGTTTATCCTTCAACCAAAGGATTGTCACAGGGAACGCTGCGAAGGCTCGCGACTGCCGCTTGCTCGATGCCGTGGCCTGATGCTGACGGTTACCCATGGTCCGCATTGAAGCGTTTGCATCGTCCGCTTTCGGTGGAGATCAGTCATTTAGAAACTACCCGACGCGAACTGGCGCTGGACGAACTCACCGCCTACCAGCTGGTGATGCGTGAGCAGACCAGGCAACGACTGGCATCGATGGCCCCCCCACTGCCTAGAGGTCCGGCGCTTGGTCGCCAACTTATGGCTTCTCTAGGCTTCGAGCTGACGGCGGCACAACGACGTGTCGTTGGAGAAGTCCTCACCGATCTCGAGCGACCGATTCCGATGCTGCGTCTGGTGCAGGGCGATGTCGGGTCAGGCAAGACAGTCATTGCCGCGTTTGCAGCCATACGCGCTGCAGAGAACAAGTGCCAAACGGCCATCATGGCGCCAACGGAATTGCTGGCGGAACAGCATTTCGTCAACTTCAGTCGTTGGCTTGCGCCGCTTGGAATAGCTGTGACGCTGCTCACCTCAAGTGTCAAAGGCCCAACGCGAAAGGAACGTCTCAAGGAGCTCGCCAGTGGCGCGACAGGCGTGGCAGTGGGAACACACGCGCTGTTCCAGTCGCAGGTCTCGTTCAGCAAGCTGGCACTCGTCATCGTCGATGAGCAGCATCGATTTGGCGTTCACCAGCGTATGGCGTTGCGAGATAAAGGTGCTGCACCCCACCAACTCATCATGACCGCTACTCCAATACCCAGAACTCTGACCATGGCGCTTTACGCTGACATGGATGTCTCCAAGCTTGACGAGCTTCCGAAGGGGCGGCAGCCAATCACCACACGCGTCATGAGCCAACGTCACCGGGCTGAGCTGCTGGTCTGGCTGCGTGCTGTATTGGATCGAGGAGAGCAGGCGTTCTGGGTATGTACGCTGATCGAGGCCAATGACGAAATTCCAGCTCGCGCAGTAGAAGACGCCGCTGAATCGCTGTCTGCAGAACTCCCGGGTGTCGCGCTTGCGGTTCTGCACGGTCGGATGAAAGCGGACGAGAAAGCAGACGTCTTCGCTCGCTTCAAACGGGGTGAACTTTCGATGCTGGTTGCAACAACAGTCATCGAAGTAGGCGTTGACGTCCCGAATGCGACGGCCATCATCATCGAAGATCCGGATCGCCTGGGGCTTGCCCAGCTGCACCAGCTCCGAGGCAGGGTCGGTCGAGGTGACCGAGCTTCGCACTGCGTGCTGCTTCACTCTGGACGTCTGAGCGAGGTGGCCAGAGCCCGGCTTCGGGCCATGCGCGACTCCCAGGATGGCTTTTTCCTGGCCGAGACGGATCTGGAATTGCGTGGCCCCGGAGAGGTGTTGGGGACACGCCAAACCGGCGCGGCAGCGTTTCGCGTGGCCATGCTGGACCGTGACGCGGACCTGTTGGCCATTGCCACGCAGCGAAGCCTGCGCTTGTTGGAGTCAACGCCGGAGACTGCTCGACACTTACTCGAATCGTGGTCACCGGGCAGCGGGATTTCACTCCCGGTCTGATCTGTGACGTCTCTACCGTGCGAGGTCGCATACAACACCTAAACTCAATGCTGATCTGAATGTCCCAGGATCTTCCTTATGAGCATTGAGACCCTCGAAACGTCCGTCCGAATCACAGCACTCGCTGACCCACATTCAAGTGCCAGCTGTACGATTCTGCACCGACGCGACTGGATCTTTGACATCAATGCCTTTAACCGCGCGGAAGGTCGAGCCTGGCACGTGGTTCCAGCATCCTCCCCCCAAGGGGTCTCGTGGGCCGACATCGCGTCAACCGACGAACTACTTGTCGACCAGGCAGTCATGGACTGCAAACAGATACAGGTTTTCAATGATTCCACGACTCATCTGGTCGTTCCAACCTCATCAATTCGCAGCGCTCGAGTCGTTACTTCGTGTTCACCCGCTCGACCACCGGAGGACCAGACCACACCGGCCGAGCGGATCAGCAGCGCAGTGACTACCTTTACCGGTCGGCGGCTACGACAGCGGCTGGATCAGACGCTGGAGATTCCGCCACTCCCGCTGGCGGCTCAAAAGATCATCGCGCTCAAGTCGAATCCGAACTACTCCCTTGCCGAACTGGTCAAGGTGGTCGAAACGGACCCCTCTATCGCTGCCAAGGTGATGGCCTGGGCTTGCTCGGCGTTCTATGCAGCTGACCCTGCGCCACGATCGCTGAATGACGCGATCATGCGGGTATTGGGTTTTGATCTGGTGATGAACATTGCCCTTGGCCTGGCGTTGGCCGGAACACTTCGACTACCCGCACACCAGGTCAATGGCGTGCCTCCGTTCTGGACTGAAGCGGTGTTTACTGCGGCTGCGATGGAGGCTCTTGGTCGACGCCAGTCAAACGGACGGGATCAAGCTGGTTTGCACTATCTGACCGGTTTGTTGGCCAACTTCGGCACCCTGATTCTCGGCCATGTTTTTCCCCCGCAGTACGCCGTGCTGTGCCGATTACAGGAAGCCAATCCAGATGTGCCGATCAATCAACTGGACGACCACGTCTTGACCCTTTCGCGTGAAATGCTTGCTGCGGAGATCTTTGATTTATGGGAGCTACCCTCAGCTACCGTGGCTGCCGTCCGCCATCAAAATGATTGTGAATACGCTGGCGAACATGCTGAGGGTGTACGCCTGTTGCAGGCGTCACGGGCTATGCTTGGCTACGGCCACTACGGCCCAGACGCAATCGCTTCGCTGGAGCTGGAATCCATCGGCATCGACGAAGACGACCTGACGGCGGTCAGCGACCTGCTGCAGGATTCGCGTGACTCGCTGGAGGGTCTTGCTCGCGCCGTCGCCTGACCAGGCGAGGAGCGGGTCTGCAGAGAGCACCAAGGGGTTCTCTGTTTGCAGCGGACCATCAACCGACTTCGATCATCTCGAAATCTTCCTTGCTGACACCACATTCCGGACAAACAAAGTCCTCCGGGACGTTTTCCCAGGGGGTGCCAGGCGGGATATCTTCTTCTTCACATCCTTCGGCTTCGTCATAGATCCAGCCGCAAACGATGCACTGCCATTTGCGCATGTGAAAACGTCACTCCATAGCTTCTGAAGGCGCGCTAACTTACTGGCGCCCTATGGAAAATGCAAAGAAATCTCAACCAGGACAACCTGGACACCAGAACCCGACCCATGAGTTTCCTTGAACTCCTCCATCATCCTCTCAATCAACCTGGGGGCGACGCTGCAGAACTTCGGCATGCAGTGGTAAATTGTCTCGTGCTCTTCATCTGGACCCCTTCAGTTTGCTGCTTTCGCTGTCATCGCTAAATCTCGGTGCCTACGGGCGTCTGGCAAGGCTCGATCGGCCGGTCGGGACGCTCTTGTTGTTATGGCCGACGCTGGCGGCGTTGTTTGCTGCCGCTGGTGGCTGGCCGGGCGGCCGTCTGCTGGCCATTTTTTCACTCGGCACAATTCTCATGCGCAGTGCCGGATGCGTGATCAACGACATTCTGGACCGACATCACGACAGTCTTGTCGAACGCACGCGGAACCGACCGCTTCCCCGCGGCGATCTGACCGTCTCCGAAGCGGTCCTTTGGTTGGCACTGCTGCTGTGCGGGGCACTGCTGGTCGCAGTCATGCTGTCACCCCTCACCCTCGCGGTCAGCGTCGGTGGACTGGCTATCGCAGGCTTGTACCCACTCATGAAACGATGGACGTATCTCCCCCAGGTGGTGCTCGGAGCCGCATTCAGCTGGGGTTTGATCATGGCTTATGTTGAGGTCACCGGCGGCACCAATGGGCCAACCTGGTTGTTGTTCACCGGCAGCCTGTTGTGGATCATCGCTTACGACACCTGGTACGCGATGGTCGATCGCGAAGATGACTTGAAGGCCGGCATCAAGTCGACGGCCATTCTCTTCGGCGCGCAGGATCGTTCTTTCATCGCCGTGCTGCAGATAGCTGCATGGCTCATCTTGATGTTGTTCGGCCTACAGACCGAGGCTGGCCTGCTCTACTACCTTGGACTCATCGCCGTGGCTGGTACGTTCTGGCATCAGCACCAGTTGGGTCGGGACCGAAGTCCAGTTGGTTGCTTCAAAGCGTTCGCCAACAATATCTGGTCTGGCTTTGCGCTGTTCTGTGGCGTGGTGACAGATACCTGGATCTGGCCGTTGGTGATGACACACGTTTAGCCTGATCGATCGAATGAACTCAGCGCTGGGTAGCGGTGCCATTGTTTGTCTTTATGGGTGTTGTCCTGGAGAAAGCCGACATCGCTCCTGAGCACCCTTGAAGAAAAGTGTGACCCGGCATTGGCAACCGCCACGATTGCGCTACGGGAACGCTGGACCAGATCATTCCGCCGTCGACCTCCCTGGTATTGCTGGGTGATGTCCTTGGCAAGGCCTACCAGAAATCTCAACTTGGTCATGGCATTCTGTCACCCAAAACCGTCTCCTTTGGTGGTCTCTTTTCCGGGGCCCTGATTCCAGGGCTGGTGCTGGTCGTGCTCTATTTCTTCTATGTGCTGATGACTGCGTTTCTGACTCCCGCCAAGGCGGGGGGCCGGATCGCAACGAATCACCGCGATGGGATCGATCCGATCTGGCTGGGTGTCATGATCGCCGTCAATCTGCAGACCTCTTTTCCCACCCCGCCTTTCGGCTTTGCCCTGTTCTACTTGCGCAGCGTAGCGCCACCCAGCGTTACCATCCTGGACCCTGAACAGGGGCGTTGTTCCTTTTATCATGCTGCAGTTGTTGTTGGGCGTGCTCTGTGTTTGGCCTGAACTTGCTACCTGGCTACCCGCTCAATAGCGACGGTAAATCCGGGCAGGTGAAGGCGGGCCAGAGGAATCAGACCTTATGGCGCCCAATGTGGTCTGCGCTTTTCACGAAACGCAGTAACGCCCTCTCGATAGTCAGGCTCTTTCATCATGGCATTGAGCAATGCCTCTGAGTCATCGACCGAGGCTCCTATACTTCGATGCAGATCGCGGTAAATCTGCCACCGCGTCTGCCGTAGTGAGCCCGGGGAAACCGTTTCAACAAGCTGTCGAACGTACTCACGTACAGCCGGCAGCAGCGAATCTGCATCATGCAGCGAATGAACCATACCTAACGCATAGGCCTCATCCGTTGTGAAAACGCGGCTGCTGAGGAGGATTTCGGTGGCTCTGGGTAATCCGATCATCCGCGGCAGCAACCAGGAAAGACCATATTCGGCCGGGAGGTTGAGCTTGCCGTGCGCCGTCGTGAGCTTCGCACCCGGAACCGCAAACCGGATGTCACAAAAACACGCCAATGCCAGTCCGACCCCTGCTGCAGCGCCATTCAACGCGCCGATAACTGGCTTGTTCAATCCAAAGTGATAGGCAAAGCTTGCATCAAACTCTGCAGCCACACCAAAGCCAGGCTGCGCCAGCTCATCCGGTGTTCCAGGATCGTAGCCGCCGCGTTCTGCGTGGCCTGACAAGGCTTGTGAATCACCGCCTACGCAAAATGCTCGACCCAATCCGGTGACAACAATCGCTCCCACGTGATCGTCGGCATTGGCCTGAGCCAACGACCATCGATACTCGGTGTGCATCCGGCCGGTCCAGGCGTTCCCGCGATCCGGTCGTGCAAGCGTTATGGTCGCTATCCCTTCGCTCACCTCATATCGGGTTGCTTTGAGTTCCATGATTACCTTGTTTTCAGATAGGCCTGTTCGGAAAGCGCGTGATGCTCACGCGCGGACTTGTAGAACGTCATGCAGGAGTCATAGACACGCTCGGTCGACGGATCACGTTGAGCAGCTTCGGCGAGCATCTCAACCGAAACTTCACGTCGGCGCGCCAGCACATCATCGGGCAGCTTGCGAAGCTACACGCCACAACTCGAGCCCACCTCCAAAGTGCGGCCACGCATTCATCTCCTGCGCATTCATACCAAACGGAACGGTGGAAAAATCGGCCGAAGGCAGATTGCCGCGCCAGTAACAGGCCGCGCCATGGCCCATCTCCGTCCTGCCTTGACTGACCGCGTCGAATACCCCCATCGCCGGCACATACCCGCCCGCTCCAAAGACCATATTTTCGGCCGGCCATTGCTCATGGCCTCGACTTCTTTAGCCAGTCGCTCAGGCGCCGTGCCCAGTCCTGGCAGGCTCTTTGGCCGTCTCGTTCACACCACCGCACGCCACCAGCAGCAAGACGATCATCCGTATGGTTGGGATTCGCATCAATTGAACTCCTTCTCTACGAGGAGGTAGAAAAGTACGTTGGTCATTTTGTCACTCCGCTGGCTCAGTCTATCGGCCGCAGATTTGCCAATCCAAGGATCAGCCACTTCGACCCCGCCGTGGCGAAATTCACCTGGACGCGGGCTCGCTCCCCATTGCCTTCGCATTGCAGGACGACACCCTCTCCGAACACCGCATGTAACACGCGCTGCCCAATATGTAGAGCCGCGCTCTCTGTTGACGCGTTGTTGTGCGTCCTGTCTGCTCCAGCATACATCGGCTGAAACAGGGTACCGCCCATGCGTACCTCTTCGAGGACATCGGCTGGCAATTCCCTCAGGAATCGAGATGGCCTGTTATAACTGTCCATGCCATTGAGTCTTCGTGTTTCAGCATAGGTAACATAGAGTTCGCGCATGGCGCGTGTTATCCCGACGTACGCCAATCGCCGCTCTTCCTGCAATCGAGCCGGGTCTTCCGCTGACATCCGATGCGGGAACAAACCTTCCTCGACCCCGGTGAGAAACACCAGCGGAAACTCCAGCCCCTTGGCAGAGTGCAAAGTCATGAGCTGCACCGCCGGCCCCCCGTTCTTCTGTGCTTCTCCCGCATCAAGCGCGACCTGATCCAGGAATTCGATCAACATGCCTGGGCTTGTTTCATTGGCGTTCTCGAGAAAAGGCAACGGCTCTGACGTGAATAATCGACACGCACGAACCAGCTCTTCCAGATTCTCCTTGCGCGCGAGCCCGCGCTCGCCACGCTCGCTCAGATGAAACGCCATCAGGCCGCTCGCATCGATCACGTGCTCTGCAATCTCATGTAACGAGTACTCCTGCGTCGCCTCCCGCAGATCCGCAAGCAAACGCAAGAACCCTCCCAGGGCACTTCCCGCTCGGGCTGGCAGCCCCCCTTCGCTGAGCAGGAGCAGCGCTGTTTGATGCAGTGACAACCCGCGACTTCGCGCTGCGTTTCTCAAGGTGTCGACAGTCTTGTCACCGATACCACGTGTTGGCGTATTGATGACCCGCTCAAACGCCGGATCGGAATCAGGATCGGTAAGCAGTCGCATGTATGCCAGGGCGTTCTTGATCTCGATCCTCTCAAAGAACCGCTGGCCACCATGAATACGATAGGGTATGCCTGCGCGCATGAGCGACTCTTCAAGCACACGCGATTGAGCATTGGACCGGTATAACAACGCTATCTCTTCGGGGCTTCCGCCATCTTCCAGCCACTGTTGTGCCCGCGACACAATGAACCGCGCCTCATCTGCATCGTTATAGGCCGAGTAGACACGAATCGGCGCACCGTCACCGTCAGTGGTCCAAAGCTCTTTGCCCAGCCTGCCCGTATTGAGTGCGATCAGTGCATTGGCGGCTCGCAGTATGTTGCCAGTGGATCGGTAATTCTGTTCCAGACGAATCGTTCGGACATTGGCGAAATGCGTGATGAAATCCTGCATATTCTCGACTTTGGCGCCGCGCCATCCATAAATGGACTGGTCATCGTCACCAACCGCCATGATCTGTGCCTGCGTGCCCGCCAATACTCGCAGCCAGGCATATTGAATCGTGTTGGTGTCCTGGAACTCGTCCACCAGCAGATGCCTGAAGCGTTGTTGATAGTGTTTCAGCAGGAGGGCATCTTCGAGCCAGAGCTCATGACTGCGTAACAAGAGCTCGGTAAAATCGACCAGTCCGCTTTGCCGACAGAGCTCTTCGTAGTTTTCATAGATTCGCTTGTGCGTGATCTGAAACAGATCGTCGCCAAACGGAACGTCCTTGGCGCGGCGCCCCTCTTCCTTTTGCGCATTGATGAACCACACGGCCTGACGCGCCGGCCACTTCTGTTCATCGATATCGAGCGCGCGCATGACACGCTTGACGACCCTCAACTGGTCATCCGCGTCAAGAATCTCGAAGTTCTCTGGCAGCTTTGCTTCCCGCCAATGCCGGCGCAACAAACGATGGGCTATACCGTGGAACGTACCGACCCACAATCCCTGGACCGACACGCCCAACAAACGCTCGATGCGTGAGCGCATTTCTGCGGCGGCTTTATTCGTAAAAGTCACTGCAAGCAGCCCCTGCGGCGAGACGTCTTCCGCCTCTACCAACCAGGCAATACGATGCACCAGGACGCGTGTCTTGCCGCTACCGGCACCGGCAATGATCAGCAGATTGCCGGGCGGCGCCGCTACCGCTTCCCGTTGTCGGTCATTGAGGCCATCGATGAGGTAAGAGATATCCAAACGTACAGGCACGCGCTATTGGCACGACATTGTACCTGCTGCTACAGCTTTTCTGTGCGCATGAAGGGAGAGTGGCTTAGACGCTCCGGCGCTCTTGTGTCGCTACTCGACCGTGACCGACTTTGCCAGGTTGCGTGGCTGATCAACATCAGTCCCCTTCAATACGGCCACGTGATAGGCGAGGAGTTGCAACGGTACCACGAAGACGATCGGCGCCAACAGACGATGGGTGGTCGGTACCTTCATCACCTTGATGCCCGGTTCGTCCTTGAAGCTGGTTTCACTATCAGTGAACACATACAGCTGGCCGCCGCGAGCGCGAACTTCCTGGAGATTCGATTGTACCTTTTCGAGCAATTCGTCTTCCGGCGCAACGGCAATCACAGGCATGTCTTCGTCAACCAGAGCCAGCGGCCCATGCTTCAATTCCCCCGCCGGATAACCTTCAGCATGGATGTAGGAGATTTCCTTGAGCTTCAGCGCGCCTTCAAGCGCCACCGGATACATTGGACCACGACCCAGATACAGCGCGTGACTGCGGTCCATGATCTCTTCAGCCCAACGCAGGATTTTTGAGTCAAGCTTCAGCGCTTGCTCTACGACACCACCCAGCTGGTGCAGGAGCGTGACGATCTCAGCTTCGCGATCTGCAGACAGCCCGTGTTCCCTTGCCAGCAGCAGCGTCAGCAGCATCAGATCGGCAAGCTGTGCGGTAAATGCTTTGGTAGAAGCAACGCCCACCTCTGTACCGGCGTGGAGCATCAATGCAATGTCGGACTCTCGCGCCAACGAACTCGTGGCGACGTTACAAATAGTCAGCGTCGCCTTGAACCCGACCGCTTTGGCCACCCGAAGCGCCGCCAACGTGTCGGCCGTTTCCCCGGATTGGGAAATGGTCACAAACAGACTATTGGGAATTACCGCAACTTTCCGGTACCTGAACTCACTGGCAATCTCGACATGACACGGAATACCCGCCAACTCTTCAATCCAGTAGCGGGCAACACTCGCCGAGTAAAAGCTGGTTCCGCACGCGACCAGCGTGACCGCATTGATGGACTTGAGCAGCTCCTGCGCGTGCGCTCCGAGAACTTCACCGAGCACTCGGCGTTTGCCAATTCGGCCTTCCAGCGTTCGACGCAGGACATCGGGCTGCTCGTAGATCTCCTTGACCATGTAATGACGATGCACGCCTTTGCTCAGATCATCATGGCTGAGCTCGATTCTGACCGTCTTGCGCTGTACGGGCTGCTCCTGACGATCCCAGATCCGCACGGTCTCGCGCGTGATCTCGACCATGTCCCCTTCTTCAAGGTAGATAAATCGATCGGTGACGGCTTTCAGGGCCAGGACATCGGAAGCAAGGAAGTTCTCTCCAATCCCCACGCCGACGACCAACGGGCTGCCAACGCGAACGGCGATCAACCGTTCAGGATCCTTCAGACACATCACCGCAATGCCATATGCGCCCTCAAGTTCACGAATCGCGGCACGCACTGCATCGATCAGCGTCAGTCCCCGATCCATCAGCGAATCAATGAGATGC
This sequence comes from Klebsiella pneumoniae, assembly GCA_945878745.1. Lineage (GTDB taxonomy): Bacteria > Pseudomonadota > Gammaproteobacteria > Pseudomonadales > Azotimanducaceae > SYFY01. The sequence continues at coordinate 15,015 of CAMDVY010000014.1, forward strand.
GCGATGACTTCTGTGTCTGTTTCAGACTTGAAGGTATACCCAGCGGTTTGCAGACGCTCTCGCAGTTCGACGTAGTTCTCGATAATGCCGTTATGAACAAGTGCAATACGTTCATTCGAGATGTGCGGGTGAGCGTTTCGTTCGCTGGGCTTGCCATGGGTGGCCCAGCGCGTGTGAGCGATACCAATCGTTCCCAGAACAGCATTACAACGAAGATCTTCAGCGAGTTCCTTGACCTTGCCAACCTTGCGACGAAGATCGATCGTTGAATGACCGATCGGGATGACGGCCATCCCTGCCGAGTCGTAGCCTCGATATTCAAGGCGCTGCAGACCCTCCAGCAGGATCATGGCGACATTACGATCCGCGACCGCCCCGACGATTCCACACATGTTCGATCCTCTTGAACTACTTTCAGTGACGCCGATAAGGCGGCGTCCATCCCTTGATGTTGCGTTGCTTTGCTCTTGCAACAGCGAGGTCGCCGGCTTCGATCCTGCTGGTTACTGCAGAGCCTGCAGCGATAAAGGCGTCGTCCGCAATTTGAATCGGTGCAACCAGTGTTGAGTTGGAGCCGACAAAAACCCGGTCGCCAATCTCTGTTCGCTTCTTGATGGGTGAGCCATCGTAGTTGCACGTGATCGTGCCAGCGCCGATGTTGCTTCCGCTGCCGATTTCGGCATCGCCCAGATAGGCGAGGTGATTGGCTTTTGAGCCTGACCCCATTCTGGTCTTCTTGGTTTCAACGAAATTGCCAATGCGAACGCCTTCCCCAAGTTCGGTCCCGGGTCGCAGTCGTGCAAACGGTCCCAGTACACAGCGCGCACCAATCACGGCGCCGTCAATGACGGTGTTCGCCTCGACGCGTACCCCAGCGCCAAGTTTGCTGTTACTGATCACGGCGCCGGGTCCGACATGAACGTGGTCGCCAAGCTCCACGGTTCCGGATAACACCACGTTGATATCGATAAACACGTCCGTGCCCGTCGTTACCTCCCCTCTGATGTCCAATCGCTGGGGGTCGGCGATCGTGACGCCCGCAAGCATCAACCGATTCGCCTGAATCAACTGGTAGGCGCGCTCGACTTCCGCGAGCTGCACCCGATTGTTGACGCCGGTGACTTCCATTTCTGAAGTCGCAAACACGCCTTCAACCGTTCGACCATTTGTTATGGCGTGCTGCACGACATCGGTGAGATAGAACTCGCCTTGAGCGTTGTCATTGCTCATGGTGGCAAAGAATTTCTCAAGCAACGATCGCGGGGCAGCCAGAATTCCGGAATTTATTTCGTTAATCCTGCGGATCTCGGGCGAGGCGTCCTTGTACTCGACGATGCGTGTGATTCGGCCATCTTCCCGGACAATGCGACCAAGCTCTGCTGGATCAGACAGATTTGCCGTAACCAGAGACAACGCACCGCGTGACGCATGTTCGGCACAACGAGTGATCGTCTCGGTGCTTACCAGCGGCACATCTCCAAACAACACCAACACCGTCGCATCTTCAGCAATCGCAGACATCGCCTGCGCCACGGCG
>CAMDVY010000015.1 GCA_945878745.1 Klebsiella pneumoniae
GACTTCTGCATTATTTCAGACAGTTTTTTCGGATCGAGGCCGTTTCGAACGCCAAGTGACAATGCTTCTGCGGTCCCCGCCATCAGCACGGCCAGCAACATGTTGTTGCATACCTTGGCAATCTGACCACTGCCCTGATCGCCAGCATGATAGATGTTGGCACCCATCGCTTCGAAGAGCGGACGACCGCGCGCCAGCCCCGCGTCACTGCCACCCACAATAAACGTCAGCGTTCCGTTCTGTGCCCCCGCTGTCCCACCGGAAACCGGGGCATCGAGCATCGTGATGCCCCGTTCACCCAGGGCGGTCGCGACACGTCGCGCCGTTGCCGGGTCAATCGTGCTGCAATCAATCACGAGTGTGTTCTTACCCAGAACTTCGGCAACCCCATCCTTGCCCAGATACAAGCCTTCAACATGCCGACCGGCCGGCAACATGCTGATGAACACATCGACATCACGTGCTGCATCCTGAGCAGACCGGGCACCGGTTGCACCTGAAACGCCAGCGATCAAAGCAGGCATGAGGTCGAACACCCTGACCTGGAACCCGGCTTTCGCCAGATTGCCGGCCATCGGTCCACCCATGTTTCCCAACCCAACAAACCCAACCGTCGTCATAGTCTTCCCCTTGTCTGTCTGATACCTGTCTATTCAGCCGAGATCCGCTAACGGATTGCTCGACCAGGGTGCTTCGAAGTGGCTTGCGACGTAGCTCGCAGGCATCTCGCGCACGGACGAATGCCGCCACCTGGGTGAATTGTCCTTGTCGATAAGGAGTGCTCGAACACCCTCTGCAAAATCCGGATTGGTTGCGCAGTGCGTAGCGATGATCATCTCCATCCGAAAGGCAGACGCAAGATCAAGCGTCCTGCTGCGACGGATCTGCTCGTGCACGACACCAATGGAAGCCGGGCAACCTGAACGCAGCGCTCCGAGACAGCGGTCGATCCATGTCGAGCGACCGGCCAGAGCCAGCAACTGGTCAACCGTATCGATGAGCGGATGGCTCACCGACAATGAGTGTGGAACTGCAGCCAGTTCACTGTTCGGCAGCGTTTTGCTCGCGAAGGATTTGATGTGTTGCGAGAGCGTCGCATCATCTCTTGATCGATCACCGGAAAGCGCCAACGTCTTCATTCCGTCGCGAAGTGCGGCCAATGACGTGCTGTCTGCCACGGCAGTACCCACGGCGCAGGCCATCGCGTCGGCCGCATTGCAGTGGCTTCCAGTCATCCCGGTGAACACCGCCAGATGCTCTGGCATGTTCTTGAGTAACCAGGTCGTGCCCGCATCCGGGAACAGTCCGATCGTGATTTCCGGAATGGCGACTCTCGATTTTTCGGTGAGCACCCGATGCGACGCGGCGCTGAGAATACCCAACCCACCACCCATCACAACGCCATGGCCAATCACGACCACCGGTTTGGGAAAGGTGTGCAGCGTGTAGTCGAGGCGATACTCACGCTCAAAAAATTCAAAGGGATATCGATCAACCACGGCACCAGCTTCATGGTTCCTGCGCATGGCATGATAGAGCGCCTGAATATCGCCACCGGCACAAAACGCTCGGTCACCGGCCCCGGTAATCAGCACGGCGGCGATTTCGTCCCGCTTGGCCCAGTTGTCTACCGCTGGCTGCAATAGATCAATCATCTCCAGGCTGAGTGAATTCAGCGTAGCCGGGACATTCAGTTCGGCATGCGCCAGTCGTCGACCATTTGGCAGTACATATTCTTCAAAGAGGACACTGGTACTCGGCATGACGTTATCCGTTGATCCAGTTCGGGCTGCGCTTTTCCAGGAAAGCGTTGACGCCTTCCCGTTGATCCTGGGTATCGAACAAGCCTACAAAGGCGTCACGCTCATGGGTATACGAGGATTGGATATCACCTTGTCGTGCGCGCTGAATGAGATTCTTGCACGCAGAAACAGCGGGTGGCGCCTGTTTGCTGACCGCCTCGGCCAACGCCAGCGCACGCCCGAGTGCCTGTCCCTTGTCGACGACTTCCTCAACCAAACCAATGCGTTCTGCGGTGGGTGCATCAACCCGCTCACCACACAGGATCATGCGCTTGGCCCAACCCTCACCGACCATCCAGGACAGGTTCTGGGTCCCACCACCACAAGGCAACAAACCCACCGTCGCCTCCGGCAGCGCCATCTGAGCCTGCAATTCCGCGATCCGGATATCGCAGGCCAGTGCGCACTCAAGACCACCACCCATGGCATAACCATTGATGGCGGCGATGGACACGCCCCTGAATCCGGCAAGTGCTTCAAACGCGGCACCGAAGTGCTCCGCCATGTTGCGCGCAACGCCCTTGTCGCCATCCGCAAACAACTTGAGATCCGCGCCAGCGGAGAAAAACTTCTCCCCTTGACCTGTAATCACGATGGCGTACACCTGCTTGTCAGCATTGGCCTGCCGGACGAGGTCCTTCATGGCGCCAAGACTCTCAGGATCCCAGGTATTTGCCGGAGGATTGTTGATGGTGACCAGCAGCGTGTGGCCTCGCATCTCCACGCGCAATTTATCACTGGTTTGTTGAATCATCATTAGGCTCCTTGTCTTGAGTCGTTCGCTGAGTACATCCTCAGCATGAATATTGAGTGATCAGGTTAACGCGAACCAGTCGATCGCCGGCTTGTTGTGTACTTGCAGCCAGGCATTTGCACGGGAAAAGTGGCGGCAGCCGAAAAAGCCGCGATACGCCGACAGCGGCGAAGGATGCGGGGCTTCCAGTACACAGTGACGCTGGCGATCCACCATGGCACCCTTCTTCTGCGCATAACTGCCCCAAAGCATGAACACCAGTCCATCACGGTCATTGGCCAGTGCAGAGACGACGCGATCCGTAAACTGTTCCCAGCCTCGACCTTGATGGGACGCAGCGCGACCGTGTTCGACTGTCAGTACGGCATTCAGCAGTAACACCCCTTGTCGCGCCCAGGCTTCGAGACACCCCCGATCCTTCGGCATGGATTGATCGGCAGTACCCAGATCAGCGTCGATCTCCTGGAAAATGTTCAGCAGCGACGGTGGCAACGGAACACCCTCAGGAACGGAAAAACACAGCCCATGCGCCTGTCCTGCTCCGTGATAGGGATCCTGACCAATGATGACCACCCTCACCTGATCAAAGCGGCACAGGTTCAGGGCTGCAAAAATCTGGTTGCCTTTCGGGTAAACAGATTTTTGCGCCTGTTTTTGTGCCAACAGGAACGCGCGCAGGCTCTGCATATACGGCGCATCGAATTCATCACCCAGCACCTTCAGCCAGGAGGAATCGAGCTGCACGTTTGCCGCAACCATGGTGTCAGAACGGACGCATCAAGGGGAACAGAATGACATCACGGATGCTTGCCGAACCGGTCAGTAGCATGGCCAGACGATCGATGCCGATTCCTTCGCCAGCCGTAGGTGGCAACCCGAACTCCAGTGCATCGATATAGTCCTGATCAAAGTGCATCGCCTCGAGATCACCTGCATCCTTGGCCGCTGCCTGCTGTGCAAATCGATCCGCCTGATCAATTGGATCGTTCAGTTCCGAAAATCCATTCGCATACTCACGTCCGAGGATGAAGAGTTCGAATCGGTCTGTGACTGCTGGATTGACATCATTACGGCGTGCCAACGGCGAGATCTCGGCGGGATACTCCGTGATGAAGGTCGGCTGCATGAGTTTGTCTTCGACTCGCGCTTCGAACAGTTCGGACTGCAAGCGACCAAGGCCCCAGCCTGCGTCCACTTCGATGCCCATGCGACTCATGGTTGCCGCCAGCAAGGACGCATCCTGCGCAACTTCTGCTGCGACATTGGCGTGTTCCACGAGCGACTGCGCCATGGTCATACGAATGAATGGCCGACCGAAATCGAGCGCCTTGCCTTGAAACTCGATGGTCGTCGTCCCGCACAATTCAGTGACAAGCCAGCGCAGCAGCTCTTCAGTCAGTGCAATCAGATCGTTGTAGTCGGCATAAGCCTGATAAAACTCGAGCATCGTGAACTCAGGATTGTGCCGGGTCGACAATCCTTCGTTACGAAAATTCCGGTTCATCTCGAACACACGCTCGAATCCGCCCACCACCAATCGCTTCAGGTACAACTCTGGCGCAATTCGCATGTACAACGGCATATCCAGCGCATTGTGATGCGTCGCAAAAGGTCGCGCGGTTGCTCCACCTGGGATCGGATGCATCATCGGCGTTTCGACTTCCATGAAACCGCGGTTCGTGAAGAACTCCCGCAACATGCGCACCAACTCCGAACGCACGGCAAACACTCGCCGCGTTTCCTCATTCATGATGAGGTCGAGATAACGCCTTCGATACCGGGTTTCCGTGTCAGTCAGACCATGAAATTTTTCTGGCAGGGGTCGAAGCGTCTTGTTCAGCAATCTGATAGCGGTTGCCTCGACGGTCAACTCACCCTTGTTGGTCCGCATGAGCGTGCCACTGACACCAACGATGTCACCAATGTCCCACCATTCACGAAATTCGTCGTACGCAGCACCGAGACCATCTTGCGTGATGTAACACTGTATGCGCCCACTGACATCTTCGAGCGTGATGAAACTGGCCTTGCCCATGACCCGGCGCAACATCAAACGACCACAGACCCGTGTTGTCAGGCCCAATTCGGCGAGCGCAGCCTTGTCCTTCCCTTCAGCGAGTTGATGCAGTGCTGCAGCGCTCGCCTCGCGCCGGAAGTCATTCGGGTACACTTTGGCAGACAAAAGCCAGGCATCGCGCTTGGTGCGGCGCACTTCCTCAACGTCGTGATGTTCCTGCTGGTTGTCGTCGCTCACTTGTGGTCCTGCCATGTTAGAGGCCTGCTTTGAGACTGGCTTCGATCAGATCGTCAATATCACCATCCAGCACATTGCCGGGATCGCTGCGCTCGACATTGGTGCGCAGATCCTTGACCCGTGATTGATCAAGAACATAGGAACGAATCTGACTGCCCCAGCCGATATCCGCTTTCGAATCTTCCAGCGCCTGCTGTCCCGCCTTCTTTTCCAGCATCGCCAGTTCATAAAGCTTGGCGCGCAACTGCTTGATGGCCTTGTCCCTGTTCTGGTGCTGCGACCGTTCTGTCTGGCACTGTACCACGGTATTTGTAGGCAGATGGGTCAGCCGAATCGCCGAATCGGTCTTGTTGACGTGTTGACCGCCGGCACCACTGGCACGGTATGTATCGACTCGCACATCACCCATGTTCAGGTCGATCTTGATGTCGTCATCAATCTCCGGCGACACAAAGACTGAGGCAAAGGACGTATGCCGCCGGTTACCGGAATCAAACGGAGATTTGCGAACAAGTCGATGAACACCGGTTTCGGTGCGTAACCAGCCGTAGGCGTATTCACCTGTGAGATGCACACTTGCACCTTTGATACCTGCAACATCGCCCGGCGACACTTCAGTGACTTCGGCGCCGAAACCACGTTTTTCCGCCCATTTGAGATACATGCGCAACAGCATTTCTGCCCAATCCTGGGCCTCCGTTCCACCACTGCCAGCCTGGATTTCCAAATAGGCTGAATGGTCGTCCATCTCGCCGGAGAACATTCGCCGAAACTCAAGATCCGCCAGCGACTTCTCCACCGCATTCAGCTCTGCATCAACTTCGTCGATGGACGCAGCATCGCCCTCCTCGGCAGCAAGCTCGGAAAGCTCGGACAGATCGGTGAGAGTCTGGTGCAGTGTTTTCAGGACACTGACGATACGCTCGAGACCGGATCGCTCACGGCCGAGTGCCTGAGCGCGCTCCTGGTCGTTCCAGACTTCCGGATCAGCGAGTTCTCGTTCTACTTCTTCGAAACGTTCTTCTTTGCCAGCGTAGTCAAAGATACCCCCGAAGCGTGACATCGCGCTGTGACAGGTCCTTGAGGCGTTCACGAACAGAAGTAATTTCGGTCATAGGGACATCAGGTGCGGGAAAGGCGCGAGAGTTTATGTGAGTGCGCGCAGATGCTCCACTACGAGCTGAATCGTCGGTGCATCACCAAAGTCGTTGCGCACCAGCCGAAAGGTCGCATGCACGGACGTGGATGCATCCGCGGACAGCGGTTCCTGACCAAATGCAATGGCATCGATCAGGCGTCGCCGACCATTTTGGGTCCCCACCAAGGCGAGCGTCATCTTCAGGTGAGTGCCGCCCACCACACGCTGACTGACCAGTTCGAACTCGCCTTCGAAGAGCGGTTCGGGAAACCCCTGACCCCACGGGCCACCCTGCGCGATGGCTGACGCCGTTTCCATCGAAAACTCTTCGAGCGAGAGTGCGCCATCGGTGTACACGATCGCGTCCCGGGCCTCGTCGGGTAACCGCTCACGAACCTTTCGATCGAATATGGTCGCAAATCGTTTGAAATGAATGCGTTTGAGGGACAATCCGGCAGCCATTGCGTGTCCGCCAAACCGTGGCAATAAACCGGGATAGGCGGTGGCAATTTCGTCCAGCAGGTCACGAACGTGCAGCCCTGGAACTGATCGAGCCGAGCCTTTGAGTTCATCCGGCGCGGTCGCCCCGGCCTCGGCAAAGGCGATCACCGGACGATGCAGCCGCTCCTTGAGGCGTCCGGCAACGATGCCAACCACGCCTTGATGCCAGGACGGATCGTACAGGCAGATACCATCACGCCGATCACCCATGAATTGCTGGTTCGCAAGAATCAACTCTGCGTCGGCCACCATCACCTGTTCGAGCTCCCGCCGCGCGCGATTAAGTTGATCCAGCGCGATGGCAAGACTGCGCGCCTGCGCCAGGTTGTCAGACAACAAACACCGAATGCCGATGGTCATGTCATCCAGACGCCCGGCGGCATTCAGACGTGGACCGAGCGCAAAGCCAAGGTCTGACGCCGACAGGTGCAAGGGGTCACGCTTGGCTACCTGCAGCAGCGCATTGATGCCCGGACGTGTTCGCCCGGCGCGCATCCTCGCCAGACCCTGCTGCACCAGAATCCGGTTGTTGTGATCGAGCGGAACAACATCGGCAATGGTGCCCAGCGCTACGAGGTCCAGATAGTCAGCCATGTTCGGGACAGGGATCGCCTGCGCCTGAAACCAGCCGGACTCGACCAGAGCGCTGCGCAATCGCGACAGAACATAAAAAATGACGCCAACCCCTGCAAGACAGCGACTGGCAAACGTTGCATGTGGCAGCACCGGGTTGACGATCGCCAAAGCCGCTGGCAGTTCAGCGCCTGGCAGATGATGATCCGTGATGATGACGTCGATTCCATGTGCACGGGCGCGCTCCACCCCCGCGACACTGGACACACCATTGTCGACCGTAACGATAAGATCCGGCTTCGTGGAAGCCGCCAGATCGACGATTTCCGGTGACAGGCCATAACCGTAGGCAAATCGATTGGGAACGACGAAATCCACCTGTTGGGCGCCAAATGCCCTGAGCGCAGATACGCCGAGGGCAACCGACGTTGCACCATCCGCGTCAAAGTCGCCGACAAAGAGAATCCGCTCCTGCTTGTTGACCGCGCGTTGCAGCCGCTCCACAGCGCGTTGCAGATCAGGCAGACCATCCGGTGGCAACAACAACCTCAGATCGAGATCGAGCTGACCTCTGGATTCAATCTGTCGAGCGCCATACACACGGGCCAATACCGACGGCAACCCGGTTAACTCGCTGGCGACCAGCCGACGAACGAATCGTGGAGCCTGGGAGGTCGATGGCTCAGCCGTCATCACGTATCAAAATGCTCGACCCGGATTCGCCGGATGTCTCCGACCACGGCAGGCAGTGCCTGCAGCGCTGCTACGGCTCGGTTCATGGTGTCTTCAGGCACCGGCTGTGTAACCACGACGATTGGCACCTTGCGATCCGTTATCGCTCGCTCGCGCTGGATTGCGCCTTCTATCGAAATACCGTGTTCACTCAGAATGGTGGCGATACGCGCAAAAACGCCAGGTTGATCAACCACCGGAATGCGCAGGTAGGCCGCCGTGCTCACATCGTTCATGGGCACACGGGCGATCGGCGTGGTGGCTTTCGAAAAGCGACTGGGAGACTCGCCACGCGCAATGGCAATCAAATCTGCCAGCACAGCACTGGCCGTGGCTCGGCCGCCGGCTCCCGGGCCGCAGAACAGCAGACTGTCGACCGCATTGCCGCGGACTTCGACTGCGTTCATGACTCCAGCAACACTGGCCAGCAATACATCCTGAGGAACCAGCGTTGGATGAACACGAGCCTCGATGCCGGTAACCGAACGGCGGGCGATGCCTAACAACTTGATCCGATAACCGAGCTCTCGTGCATACGTGATGTCATCGACGGTGACATCGGTAATGCCTTCAGTGAAGACCGCCGCCTTGTCAAAGGGGACTCCAAAAGCCAATGAAGTGAGGATGGTCAGTTTGTGCGCGGCATCGATTCCGCCGACATCGAAATGTGGATCAGCCTCCGCATATCCCAACGCTTGTGCCTTGGAGAGCGCAGATTCAAAAGACTCACCATGGTCGCTCATAGCGCTGAGGATGTAGTTGCAGGTACCGTTGATGATGCCTGTCACGCAGTGCAGATCGCTGGACACCGTGGCTCGAGTCAGCGCAGAGAAGATCGGAATACCACCTGCGACATATGCCTCGATTCCCAACGGCGCGCGAGATTGCTGTGCAAGGCCAAAGAGATGATTGCCATGCTCTGCGAGAATCGCCTTGTTCGCCGTGACCGTCGCGCGACCCGCTGCGAGTGACGACGAAACCAGCTCCAGCGCCAGCCCGTCACCACCCATCAACTCGACGACGACATCTACGTCATTGCGTGTGGAGAGCGAGAGGACATCCGTTGTGAATTCAGCGCCAAGCAAATCGACGTCGCGACGGCTTCGACTGGCGACGACCGCAACTTCGATGGGCCGCCCGGCTCTGGCGGCGATGACTGCGCCATTTTCACGAAGCAGATCGAGCACGCCCTGAGCAACATTGCCTAGCCCGGCGATACCCATTCGCAATGGTTTCGGTACGGTTTCCATGACGCTATTTCAGTCCAAGTGCCAGCGCGAGTTCTTTGGCTGGCATGTAGCCAGGCAAGAGTTCACCGGTCTGGGTAATGATCGCTGGCGTCCCGGTGACTCCAACGAGATGGCCAAGCCGCAACTGATCCGCCACCGGGTTTGCGCATGTCCTGGCGGGCACCGTTTGACCCGCCTTCAGCCGTGTCAATGCAGTCTGCCGGTCATCCGCACACCAGGCGGAAACCAGCTTTTTGGAAGAATCAGATCCAATGCCCTCACGGGGGTAAGCGAGATAACGAACTTCAATGCCGAGGTCGTTGATTGCCGGCATTTCCAGATGCAGTTTTCGGCAGTACCCACAGTCCACATCGGTGAACACGAAGATGGTCTGACGGATCGCTTTCTTGGGCGAAAATACGATCATTTCTTCGATCGGGACTTTAGTCATCTGGGCCATCCGCTTCTTGTTGCGGAAGGTGTCCGTGAGGTTGGTCAAATTCGTGTCCATCGCCCACAGATCACCCGCGAACAGATGTCGACCATCCTCAGTGATGTACAGGAAAGTACCTCCTTCGAGCTCGATACCCTGGATACCGGCAACCGGTGTCGGATGCACCATGACAACGGGCAGATCCGGCCGCAGCGCCTTGAGTCGAGCAACCAGCGGGTTCTCGCTCGTCGCTGTTGCGAGCACAGGGGTGATCAGCGCGATGGAAAGCGCCATGACGAGGGTTGCCGTGCACTTGAAACTTCCGAACTGCTGCATTGACTACTTCCTTGAGTTGGCACTGGAGCCGCGATCATTAAAGTCACTCTGCGCCACGAAGGAAGGTCTGTTTAATCAGACCTTCCTTGACTTCGCCACATCTTCAGCCGCGAGGATGATGCTTGCTGTGGAGCGCCTTGAGTCGAGATTGCGCGACATGTGTATAAATCTGCGTCGTCGACAGGTCGCTGTGACCCAGCATCATCTGGACGGCGCGCAAATCCGCACCATTATCCAGCAAGTGCGTCGCAAAGGCGTGACGAAGTGTATGCGGCGAAATGGATTTCTTGATATCAGCCTTGAGCGCATAGCGCTTGATCGCGTACCAGAAATTCTGCCGGGTCATGGCTTCACCACGATTACTGGGAAACAGCGCTGACGTTGCGTGTTGCCGACTCAGGTAAGGACGCGCGTCTTGCAGATAGCGGCTCAGCCAGTCCAGCGCAATCGCCCCAACCGGTACCAACCGTTCCTTGTCGCCTTTACCGATAACCCGAACGACTCCCTGGCGCTGATTGACCGCGACCAGATCGAGATTAACGAGTTCACTGATACGCAGACCGGTGGCATAGAGTAGTTCCAGCATCGCTCGATCGCGCAATCCAATGGGATCGCCGAGTTCCGGGGCGGCAAGCAACAATTCGACGTCGCGGCCGCTCAGCACGCCAGGTAAAGATCGTCCGAGTTTCGGTGCATCCAGTCCCAGGCTGGGGTCAGTGCCCAGCCGATTCTTGCGGATGGCTTGCCGATAGAAGCCGCGAAGGCAGGAAAGCCAGCGCGCAGTGGACCGAGCCTGCAACCCGTCGGCATATCGCGCTGCCATGCATTCGGCCAGATCCGCTGTCGACGCAGACAATAGCGCAACGCCCTTGAGCCTGAGCTCCGCGTCTTGCAAATCGCGGCGATAGGCGGCAAGCGAGTTATCGCTCAAACCCCGCTCCAGCCACATTTCCTGCAGATATTGTTCGATTACCGGTGACAGACTGACGCTCTCCGTCGGAAAACCGCCCTGATTTGGATCGCACGCCAGACAAACCTGACTGGCACCACCGGTCTCGCCGAACCTATCTTATTGAAAGATATTTACTTTATGAATTTTCTCGGCGTGGCACGGAACATGCTTATAGATCTTCGACCTTGGTCTGTAGTGGCTCCCCCAATCCACCACAACCGCCAAGTGCAAACCGACGACCGGTCTCTCCCCCGGTGCGGTCGGTGGTAGCCAGCTGGCCGGGACTCTCTCCCCCAGAACCCCTCCCCGGCGGCTGGCTCCTCTTCTCACCCAGTATTCAGCCCACAAACCAGACTTCCTGCAATCGCAGCGGCGAACTTTTGGCTCGAACTGATGATTTATTTTTCCCACAGAAACGAAAACGGCCTCCTTGGAGGCCGTCGATGCGCTTGCAATGAGCGGGTTATTCTTCAGCTGCAACCGCAGCGGCATCTTCACCGGAAACGGGAACTACCGGCTGTACCTTGTTCTTCTTCGCGCCTACTTTCTCCTTGATGCGTGCTGCACGACCGGAGAGCTGACGCAGGTGGTAGAGCTTGGCTTTGCGAACGTCGCCGCGTCTGACCACTGTAATGGACTCGATCGCGCCACTATGGGCCTGAAAAACGCGCTCGACCCCAACGCCATGCGAAATCTTGCGAACGGTGAAGGCCGAATTCAAACCCCGGTTGCGCCGGGCGATGACGATGCCTTCGAATCCCTGCAAACGCTCGCGTGTACCTTCACGCACCCGAACTTGCACGAGTACCGTATCACCGGTGCCAAAATTCAGATTGTGATCAGTGAGCTGTTCGTTCTCGATTTGTTCAATGATCTTGTTGTTACGCACTTCTAGCTCACTCCTCAATTCAATCTACGGTCCGCTTGATCGCGTCGATCTCGACGCACCCAGCGGTATTGTTTGTTCAACTGTCATCCGACTGGCTCGGCTTGTCGTTTCGCCGATCCTGCAATGCCTTGTCGAGTAACACCCTGTCCTGCTTCGACGCCATGGCGCCAGCACCGGCCAGCAACTCCGGCCGACGATCAAAAGTGGTCAGCAACGCTGCTTGTCGACGCCACTTCTCCACCGCTTGATGATCACCAGAGAGCAGAACCGTCGGAACTCTGAGGCTGGCGACGTTTTCGGGGCGCGTATATTGCGGATATTCCAGCAAACCATCAAGGTAAGACTCGAAATTCAACGAATCCGGGTTGCCAATAGTTCCGTCCGCGAGCCTCGCGACTGCGTCCATGACCAGCAACGCAGGCAATTCGCCCCCGGAAACGACGAAGTCACCGATCGATATCTCCTCATCCACAGCCAGTTCAATCACCCGCTGATCAACGCCTTCGTAACGACCGCAAACCAGAATCAAGGCACTTTGATCCAGCAGATCCTTCGCCATCTGATGATTGAACGACTTGCCGGCTGGTGACAGCAGGATGACCTTTGGCTCAACCCCGCACTTGGCGCGGGCGGCCAACCGCGCTTCATGGATCGCGGCCAGCAATGGTTCAGCCATCATGACCATGCCCGGTCCACCGCCATACGGTTTGTCGTCGACGGTGCCGTGTCGATCAGTAGCATGGTCTCGGGGATTGAATGTTTCGACCACGATGTGCCCGGCGCGCTGAGCGCGTCCGAATACGCCATGGGCACCGACCGCAGCGATCATTTCAGGAAACAGCGAGACAACACCAAACCACACGTCAGTACGCGCCCATCAATCCCATTCCTCATTCCAGTCGACAACGATTTCGCGCGTTGAGCGTTCAACCGACTGAAGATAGGGTGCAAGAAACGGAATCAGTCTTTCGCGGTCCGATGCCCGCACCACAAGAATATCGTGAGCTCCGTTGTCCATCACGTCCGCGACCAGTCCCAACGAACTACCCGTGTTATTGCGGACGGCCATGCCAATCAGCTCACGCCAGTAATATTCGCTGTCGTCGAGTTCCGGAAGTGAATTGGCGGGAACGGATACTTCGGTTCCGGACAGGCGTTGTGCCTGATCACGATCATCGATGCCTGCCAGGCGCAGAAGAAACAATTCTCCCTGCTCTCGGCATTCAAGCACTTCGATCTCGCGGCGTGGAAGCGAGGGCGATCCCGCAGAACCAATGGTCCAAGGCGAAAAATCGAAGCAGGCGCCCGGGTCTTCGGTAAAGGATCGAAACTTGATCCAGCCACGAACCCCATGTGGCGCGAGAAGTCTGCCAATCACCAGCAGACCATCCGCTTCCAGATCGTTGATACCGCTGGTGCGGTCCTGGCCGTCCAGACCTGAATCAATCTCAGACGGCTCCACGTTTGAGGGGGAAATCAGCTGGCCGCAGGAATCTGCGCGCGACGTGCACGTTTGACCAGGAGCTGGACGCGTTCGGAAGGTTGCGCACCAACGGAGGTCCAATAGTCAAAGCGTTCGAAATTGACGCGCAGACCATCAGCAGGGTTACGGGCAACCGGGCTGTAAAAACCCAGGCGCTCGACAAACCGACCGTCTCGCTTGGTCGCGCTTTCGGCCACGGTAATGTGGAAAAAGGGATTCTTCTTTGCGCCGTGTCGCGCCAGACGTATGGTTAACATGGATGTAGCTGCTTTGACCCCGGATGCTGGTGAGTAGTCGCGCCCACGACCCCTCTACTTGAAAGCAGTGCGACGTGTGGGCGGAAAAGGCCGCGCATTATAAGGATTTCCGCCGGGCATGCCAGCCCGGCGACACGAGCCGAGTGATTTCCTGATTTCGATCCCCGGGATCAGCCGAAGCTGATCTCTTCCTGGTACCAGCCGGCCCCAACGATTTTCATGGAACCATTCGATGGCAATCGGCGCGCCCATGAATCCGGGTCGCGCTGGTACGCACCAAGCGCCTGCTCTGCGGCTTCGGCATCTTCGCCCTCGAATTCATACATTGTCAGGAATCCCGAAGGCGGGTCGCCCAGGAATCCCTTGACCGCCTTGAAGCAGCGAACCGACTTGATGACCGGGCAGTTGTAGGTGTCTTCGATGTGATTACCCAAATACCACTCGCGAAAGGCCGCCTCATGATCGGTCGATTGCGGCTCGACCAGACCAACCAGCACCAGTTTTTTGGTCATGATTTCCTGGCGCCTGTATCCCCTTCGATGGCACGAATCGCGGCAACCACAACTTCCCAGCTGCTGCTTGAAGCGCCAGCGGTGGCCGTCAACGCTTCGAAACCGTTCGGCCCGCCCTGTTTGACTTGTTCGCGCAGAGCTGGACTTCCCTGCAACAGGCGCAAGAATCTCTGGCCGTTTTCAATCGACATGATTACCCCCTCGAGTCTGAATTAAACCACCTGATTCTAATCACGAGCCCGGTCGAACCTGAAGCACTTCCGTATTCCATTTCACTTCGGCCCGCTGGGAGACTTCTGCTATGGTTGGGGCATTCACACTGAAACTCACGGGGGAGCCATGACCAATCTCAAATCACCGCTGATCCGCCATCCCATCTGGCAATACGCCTGGTTCGTCGACGACATCGATGCCGCTTGCCGAAAATGGAACAAGATGGTGGGTGCAGGACCGTTTCACGTCGTTCGACACCATATTGCTGAAGGGTTTCTGTACCGCGGTGAACCGGTCGAAGCCGATGTGAGTTATGCCTTTGGACAAGCTGGCCCCGCTCACATCCAGTTCATTGCCCAGCACGACGACAAGCCATCGATCTATCGCGAGATGTACAAACGCGGCGAAAACGGTTTTCACCACGTCGGACTGCTGGTTTCGGATGTGTCTGGCGAGATCAAGCGTTTTCAGGAGGCAGGTTATGAAAGTGCCTGCACGCTGTGGGGTGGCGACTATGTGGCCTACATGGACTGCCGCAAGGACATGGGCTGCTACGTGGAACTGCATGGCGACGCGCCAGTCATTCGCACCATGTTTGAAGGCTGGAAGCAGGAACACGACGAATGGGATGGTGTTACCGATCTCATACGGGAAGGCACTCGCCGCTGAGCCGGTGCGCCGGTGAGCTCAGGAAACACTTTTTCGATCTAACAGGTTCAATCAAACAGGAAACACATGATGGGCATCCTTGATCAGTTCAGACTTGACGGTCAGGTAGCGGTGGTCACCGGCAGTGGCCGTGGCATTGGCGAAGGTATCGCGCTGGGGCTGGCCGAAGCCGGCGCCGATGTCGTCTTGACCGCAAGACGGACGAAGGAAATCGAAGCCGTCGCGGCCAAAGTGAGGGCGCTCGGTCGAAGAGCACTGGCGATCACTGCAGACGTCATGAAAATCGAAGAAGTTCAGCGCATTGCTGACACCACCTTCAAGGAAATGGGCAAGTTGACCTGCTGGGTGAGCAACGCCGGCGGCGCCGATGATCGAGTCCCGCGCACGTTCATGGACATGCCGGAACGACAGTGGGATTTTCAGCTCAATCTCAATCTGAAGGCAGTGTGGACCGGTGCGCAAGCGGCTGGCCGTATCATGAAAGAGAACGGCGGCGGCACGATTATCAACATCTCCTCCGTCGCCGCAGGCCGCGCCTCGCCTAACAATGGCCCCTATGCGGTCGCCAAGAGCGGGGTTAACAGCCTCACGCAAACGCTGGCTGCAGAAATGGCGCCATTTGGCATTCGCGTCAATGGTGTTGCGCCAGGCCCCATTCCAACCGAAGTGTTCATGGAGTTCCTGAAACTCAAACCAGAGGACATTCCGGAACTTGGCAAGCGCTTTGGCATCCCGCTCGGTCGACTGGGAACACCCGAGGACATCGCGCCCGCCGTCGTGTTTCTCGCTTCACGGGCATCCTCCTGGATGACCGGACATACGATCACGATTTCCGGCGGACCATAAACTCAGACGCGCAAACTGACAGGCGGATGCACGTTGCATCCGCTCGTCATCACAAGCCGCGCAACGCTCGAGCGTCGAAGCTGACGACGAGCGCATCTCCTCCATCAGACAACACGCTCACGGGTTTCAATGCCTCTGGTAGTCGGTGATGCCCTGAGAAAAACAGCTGCCGTCTCGTATCGAACTCATCCAGCAAACGCTGGCGCTGCGCTGCAGGCAGCCGCGGATCCCGACTCAGAACATCGTAGACCGAGGCGTTGCGCATCAGTGTCAGGTTCATCTGCGACACGACGCCGGCCTCGCTGAATTTGGACAACACCGTCTGACCTCCGTCATGATTGGCCAGTCGAATATCAAGTCGACGACGAAGCTCCCTGGGAACATTGGCGATATCCAGCACCTCAGGTTGCCCCGGTGGTGAAACTGAAATCAGGATTTCATCGACTGGTCTACCGAGGTCATAGCGACCTGCTCGTTCACGCAGGCGCTCCGCTCCGGCTTCACTGGTCAGCACATAGGTTTCGACCGGCGACCCATCCGGATGGGTGGCGGAAAACACCCGCGCCTGAAACAGATCGTTTGCAGGCGGCCGGTGCTCACCGGATTGTGATACGACAATCTGCGCCGGCCAGCGCCGAGATGAGAGTACGCCCTGCTGTTGCCAATCCATCCGCACCTTTGCGATCTTGTCGGCAAGTCCAGGATCGATCGCCGCCAGATGCGGCCAGGCGGCCGGACCATAGGGCTGCCACAGGTAACCAGGCTGATCCCCGTGATCCACCCCTTCCTTGGCGACGGTGTTACTGCCAACGATGACCGCATCCGCCAGCCCGTACTGCAGCGCGAGGCGATAGGCATCCAGTGGATTACCACCGGCAATCAACCACCCGCCATCAACGCCACGGACGTTGAAACACCAGTCGGCGGCAGAGCCAAACTCGATGGAATCTTCCGCTG
>CAMDVY010000016.1 GCA_945878745.1 Klebsiella pneumoniae
CACGAGGCCGTTGATCGACTTGCGAAAGTCGACCGGCGCTTTGTGCAGGTACACTTCGGGCACATCGTGAAAGAGCCTCATGCACGCAGTGCTCCCGCTACGGCCGCAATCCAGGCCGGGGAAACCGACTCGGTGCAGTGGATGCGCACCTCGGCGATCTGGATCACCACCGGCGTCGAGACTGCTGGTGCTTCAACCCGGATGAACGCTGATCGTCCCGACGGACTGGATCTGTGTGACAGCCGCTGCAACTTGCGCCCGAAGTAGCGCACATCCAACCCTTCCGCCGCGGCAAAGTCAGCCATCGACTGGTCGCTCTCTGGATACTGCTGCAATAATGCTTCCCACTCGGCAGCATTGCGTCGACGCATCCTCATCCCGATCCCCTTCTTTCAACACGATCGGATAACGCTATGCCAATAAACCCCTCGCAGGAAGGACGGAGATCGTGCGGCGCTTACCGTCTACCAACCGCCTCGCACAAAAAAGTTCAGATTACTCCAGAGGATCTATCCAACCCTATTCGCCGGATCTCAATCCGGTCGAATACTTGTTGGTGTGGGTGAAACGCCATGCGATAGCGAACTAATGTTCTTACTCATTTGATGAACTCAAGAACATCGATCGCAGCAAACTGCGTGGCTATCCGGAAGGAGGCAGACCAGTCCTGATGTCTCGTGGATACGTAAACTTCGATAGTACGTAGCCTTATTAGATTGGAACCGAAGGTAGTTTATCCTTCCATCCAAAACCAGAGTCTCCGACCGCAATAAATTCAGGATTAAGAACAGATTCCTTGGCATTGTAGAGTATCGGCGCTCCATCCAAAGCCCACAGGTCTCCACCTGCTGCCGCGAGCACCGCATGAGCAGCTGCGATGTCCCACTCTGAAGTCAAACCAAGCCTAGGATAAAAATCCGCCTTCCCTTCTGCAAGAAGGCACAACTTTAGCGAGCTCCCCACTGGAGTGCGATTAACCGGACCAAAACGTCCCGCTACAGCATCCAGATACTGCTCGAGGCGCTCTCCTCCATGACTCCGACTGGCGACGACTACCAGTGGTTCCCGGGGCTGATAACTTCGTGTGTGGATTGCTGTGGTCGTGCCTCCTTGGCGGCGCCAGGCCTGCCCGAGTGCAACGTCGCCCCAGAACAACACGTTCTGCGCCGGAACCCCGACAATCCCAAGCACAGCACTATGCCTATCGATCAGGGCAACATTGACCGTGAATTCGCCGTTGCGGTTGATAAATTCCTTGGTACCGTCCAACGGATCGATCAACCAGTAACGCGCCCACTCACGCCGTTTCGCAAAGTCCGGTGCCACACCTTCTTCGCTAAACACCGGCAAGTCCGGAGTCAGCCTATGTAGGCCGCTCTCGAGTATCCGGTGCGCAGCAAGATCAGCCTGAGTTAAGGGCGAATTATCCCCTTTCGTCTGAACGTCAAAGTTCTGCGAGTAAACTTCCATGATTGCTTGGCCTGCCTGCTCAACCAGCGCCAGCAGACTCTCCATATCTATCGAACTCATGCTTTCTCCATTAAGGATCGTGTCAAGATCAACGCAGCTATGGCGCGCGCCTCATTGAATTCGCCACCGTGAATCAACTCGTCAAGTGCATCAATCGGCCAAGGTACCACCTCGATGGGCTCGGGCTCATCACCGGGTAGCCGTTCAGGATAAAGGCTCTTTGCAAACATGACGTTGATAGTGAAACCCATATGTCCTGGAGCCAGTGATACTCTTTTCACAAATTCAACGTGACGGGCACCAAAACCGATCTCTTCTTTCAGCTCTCGGTCCGCCGCGTGCTCGAGGCTCTCACCGAATTCGGCTGCGCCCTTGGGCAGCGAAAGCTGGACCTCGTGAAAACCAGCCGCGTACTCGCGGATCAGCATCACTTCCCGCCGTTCGTTGACGGCGACGATGATGACAGCCGGGTGACCACGCACGGGTAACCGTTCGTAGATGCGCTCAACGCCATTGCTGAAACGAAGCGACAACTCTTCAATGGAAAACAAGCGGCTTCTGGCCAGCATACGACTGGCCAGTACCTCTGGCAGTGCTTTTTCGCTCACACTTGCTCCCTGCTGAAGCCTGTCATCCAACACCCGCACTGCTTGCAACCGGTCTCCTGCATTCGTCACCCCGTCGAAACGATCAAACCCGTATCATATCGACCCGAAGCCCCAGCCGCCGCCAGGATCAACATGATCAACTGGAACCAAATCGATACTGTGCTGTTCGACATGGACGGCACTTTGCTCGACTTGCACTACGATAACCAAGTCTGGAGCCACCTGCTTCCCCTTCACTTCGCCTCCGCCCACGGGCTCACGCTCGAAGATGCAAACTTCCAGCTCACAACCCACATGCGCGAAGTGTTTGGTCGGATCGAATTCTATTGTCTGAACTACTGGGCGAAACACACCGGCCTGGACGTGATGGCGCCACATCGAGAGGCCGTTCACTTGATTCGCTGGCGCCCCAACGCACTGGCCTTGGTGCGCGCGCTGCGCAATAGCAGGAAGCGGATCATTCTGGTGACCAACGCTCATCGGGACAGCCTCGGGATCAAGCAGGCACACTGCGGAATCACCGACGAAATGGACGCTGTCGTGTCCGCTCACGACTATGACGTGCCGAAAGAGTCCCTCGAATTCTGGCAACGACTGAATCAACAACACCCTTTCGATCCCGCGTGCACGCTATTCATCGATGACAACGCGCACGTCCTGAAGTCGGCGCGAGGTTATGGAATCGCTCACTTGCTCACCATAGCGCAGCCTGATTCGTCGAGGCCCGCCCGGCTCGGACTTGAACATCCTGCAATCGACGATTTCCTGCCGCATTTTCCGGTCGCACAGCTCGCATGACCGATCGAGTCCGACTCGACCAGTGGTTATGGGCGGCGCGTTTCTACCGGACACGGGCGATGGCAAAAACCGCCATTGACGCCGGTCAGATCGAGGTCGGAGGACAGCGCAGCAAGCCTTCGCGTCCGGTACGGCTTGGGGACCGAATTCAGTTATCCCGCCCGCTATTCGAGATCGAGGTCGACGTCATCGGACTGAGCGACATACGAAAAGACGCAACCGCCGCAGCGCTGCTCTATACCGAAACGCCCGAAAGTGTCGAGCAACGCACCCGACTGGTTGCTGCACAGAAGCTGGCGCGCGCCGGTTTGGTCCCTCCCTCGACCAAGCCTGAGAAACACGAACGCCGCGAAATTCGCAAGCTGAAGGCGATGGATGGCGAGGACTAAAATGCCCTCAATCTTACAAAAGTCTCACATGCGAGCCTGAACGGTTTGCAAGTTGCTGCCTGCGGCAGGTGGCCGACCGGCGACCCTCTGGCATAATGCGATGACACCAGATCCCGGGAAGACACTAGAAGATGGCCGCTTATCAAGAGCCCAAGGTTTCAAACACACACTCCAAGAACGCTGAATACGTCGATTTGTCGACCGCCGCGCTAGCCGAGCATGCAGTACGTCGTGGAGAAGGTGAGTTTGCCAGCAACGGGGCAATCGTTGTCAGAACCGGCAAGCGAACCGGTCGCTCACCCAAGGACCGATTCATCGTTGAAGAACCCTCGACCTCCGATTCCATCGACTGGGGCGCCGTCAACCTACCTATCGCACCAGAAATCTTCGATGCCCTCTGGGATCGGGTTCAGCTCCATCTGGCCGACCGACCAAAGTTCGTCTCACACCTCCACGTCGGTGCAGATCCGGAGCACTACCTGCCCATCGAAGTTACCACTGAGTATGCGTGGCACGCCTTGTTCGGCCGCTCGCTGTTCATCGTTCCAGCCCACTTCAATGCGCACAACAAACAGGTGTGGCAGATCGCCAACGCTCCAGAATTTGTCTGCGATCCGGCACGAGATGGCACCAACAGCGAAGGCGCGGTCATCATCAACTTTGCGCAACGGAAAGTTCTGCTCGCCGGTATGCGCTACGCCGGTGAAATGAAGAAATCCATGTTCTCCGTGCTGAATTTTCTGTTGCCGGAAAAAGATGTTCTTCCCATGCACTGTTCCGCCAACGTCGGCGAGAAGAAGGACGTGACACTGTTCTTCGGACTCTCAGGCACAGGTAAGACCACGCTCTCTGCAGATCCTGGCCGTTATCTGATCGGTGATGACGAGCATGGCTGGGGTCGAGGCACAGTTTTCAACTTCGAAGGCGGCTGTTACGCCAAGTGCATCAACCTGACGCGCAAGAACGAACCGGTGATCTTTGACGCTATCGCCTTTGGCGCAATCGTTGAAAACGTCATCATGAATCCTGAGACTCGTGAGCCGGATTACACAGACAGCTCGCTGACGGAAAACACCAGAGCCTGCTATCCGCTTAGCAACATCGAACTGAAAGTTGAGGATAATCGCGCCGGTGAACCAAACAACATCGTATTCCTGACCTGCGACGTCAGTGGTGTGCTGCCGCCCGTGTCCATCCTGTCCAAGGAAGCGGCCGCGTACCACTTCCTGTCCGGTTACACCGCGCAGGTTGGTTCCACTGAAGTCGGGTCAACAGAGGCCTACAAGGCAACCTTCTCGACTTGTTATGGCGCCGCGTTTTTCCCGCGTCCTGCAGGGGTTTACGCTGATCTTCTGATCAAGCGAATCGATGAGTTCGGCTCCCGCGTCTACCTGGTCAACACCGGCTGGACGGGTGGTGGCTACGGCGTCGGTAAACGGTTCGACATTCCGGTCACCAGATCCATCATCGAAGCCATTCAGTCAGGCGCGCTCGACGCCGTTGCGACTCAACCGCTGGAAGGTCTGAATATCGACATCCCGGTGGCCGTGCCAGGCGTTGACAGCAAACTGCTGAATCCTCGTGCAGCATGGCCTGACAGCGCCGCCTATGACGCCGCTGCAACCAGCTTAAGCAACAAATTCAAAGAGAACTTCAAGAAGTTCAAAGTACCAGCGGCCATCGTTGCTGCCGGCCCACGGTAGTTCTAGAGAACACGGAGCCCCAGTCGTCAACTCTAGGAGCTGTCACGCAAACCAGTTAACCTCATCCAATGAGTGAAAAACTGGTCCCTGGGGTCGAGCCTTCGCGGCTCGCGGCATTGTCGCGGTCTCGTTTCGACAAGAACAATCTGATTTTTCGCGGGGTCGAGAAAGAGAGCCTGCGCATCAGCGCTGATGGACAGCTCGCGACCACGCCGCACCCGCGGACACTGGGCTCGGCGCTGACCCACCCACAGATCACCACCGATTTCAGTGAAGCCCAGCTTGAACTGATTACAGGAGTGCATCCGAGCCCGGAGTCATGTCTGGCAGAACTGATGGACATCCATCGGTTCGTGCACTCGAATCTCGGCTCCGAACTGATCTGGCCCGCGAGCATGCCTTGCCTGCTTCCGCCAGCCTCCAAGATCCCTATCGGTCAATACGGTACTTCGAACAAAGGGTTGACGAAGACGGTCTACCGGCGAGGTCTCGCCAATCGCTACGGCGCGACCATGCAAACGATTTCCGGTATCCACTACAACTTTTCGGTGTCCGACGCCGTATTTGAAAGTCTCGGCGTCCGCGATCAAGAAGCAAGAACTGCGGCGTATTTCGGACTCATCAGAAATTTCCGCAGATATTCCTGGTTGTTGATTTATCTGTTCGGTGCTTCACCTGCGATCTGCAAGAGCTTCGGCACAGCTGAAGCCACCGGTCTGCAGTCACTTGATGACGGGTCGCTGCACCTTCCTCACGCGACGTCACTGAGAATGGGGCCTCTTGGCTACCAGAGCGACGCCCAACGCCAACTGCACGTCAGCTACAACAGTCTCCCTGACTACGCCACATCAATACGGCAGGCGCTATCGATCCATCATCCCCCGTACACAAATATCGGGATCGAAAAAAATGGCAGCTATCAGCAGCTGACCGATACCCTGATCCAGATCGAAAACGAGTTCTACGGAACCATCCGTCCCAAGCAACCTCTCCAGGCTGGCGAACGACCGCTAACGGCCCTGTTCAGTCGCGGAGTGGGGTACATCGAAGTGCGCTGCCTCGATCTCAATCCTTTCATGCCTGCCGGATTGGATGTCTCGCAGATGCGTCTCATCGACACCTTTCTGATGTATTGCCTGCTCGCCGACAGCCCGGACGACAGTCCAGCCGAGTCCGTCAGGATGCACGCCAATCAAGTCACCGTCGTGCAGCGTGGACGAGAACCTTCACTCAAGCTGGCGAGCGCCAACGGAGATGTCCTGTTTTCTGATTGGTCGTTGTCAATCCTCGATGCCTGTGAAGACGTGGCGCGATGGATGGATGCCGCCTTCGAGAGCCACGAGCATGTCGACGTAGTACATAAGCAGCGGGAGCTGATACTCGACCCAGACCGCACGCCATCAGCAAAATTGCTGTCCAACATGACGACCAAGGGAGAGACGTTTTTCCAGTCGATGATGGAGCAGGCCGTATCTCAGCGTCAGCTGTTCGCCTCGATGCCTCTGGATCCATCGACCAGCACGGAATTTGTCAATCGCGCCTCCCGTTCTCTGAGCGATCAAGTGGCCATTGAAGCTGCGGATTCCGTTGATTTTCCCACCTACCTGCAGACCTATCTGCAACTGCCGTGAACTTTCTCGCCCACTGTGTACTGGGCGCACTTGCAAGCGAGTCTTCAAACGAGGGGTTGATCGCTGGTGGCATCCTGGGCGATCTGTGGAAAGGCGTGATACCGGCACACTGGCCGCCCGAGATCAGGGCTGGTATTCGTTTGCATCGACGAGTCGACGCGGTCTCGAATCAACACCCGGGCATCCGGCGCAGCTGTGAACGCTTTCCTGCTGGCCTGCGGCGTCTGGCGCCGGTTTTCGTCGATATCCACGCTGACCTGGCGTTGGCGGGATTCTGGAACGTCCACGTCACTGAGCCGCAGCGGGACTTCATTCAAAGGTGCAATGGTGTCATCGGCAACTGGCGCGAGTGGGATCTTGCACTCTCTCCAGACGCCGCGCGATTCCTGGACTTCATCATCGAACGAGATCTCTTGACCGCTTATGGCACCTGGGATGGTGTTGGCCTATGTATGGAAGGGGTGGCGCGGCGGTTGCGCAAGCCAGAATTGCCGGGGATGGCGCTCTCGACTTGTCAGGATCTTACCGAGGCTTTGTGCGCCGACTTCAACAGCTACTTCCCTGACTTGCAGACAGAGGCGCGACGGTTCATTGGTGCAGAACTTACCGCTGGACGATGAAGTTCGTAAACAACAGGTCGTCCACCATCGGCAGCTTTTCCTCAGCGACAAGATAAGCCTGCAACTGTGTCAAAGCCTCCCTCTTCAGGGTCTCCCGACCGTCCGTCGTCGAGATCGCATTTTCGTCCTGGCGTGACAACGCCATGATGATAATGCTGCGCAGTGCGGGCTTGTGGTGAGTCACCGCCTCTCGTGCCGTTGGCCCCCTGATTTGAAGAGCAACGTCCGTCTTGATGTATGCAAGGCGTCCGGTGTCTGCCACGCCCACATTGGTTACGAACGTCGGATCGAGTTCTGCGTACAGCACCGTGGTTTCGTCCACCGCTTCTTCAGGCGCCGCAGCTTCCTGCGCATCCACTGACGAAGAAAGTACCAATATCGCGCAAAGCGTTGCTCGCCAAAGCCCTTGATCTGGAAAAGCAGGAATTCGCATCGTGCAACCAACTCCTCTGGTGTGCTATTAACCAAGCATAGTTGACGCCCGGCAGCCTGCCAGTAACCTTCCGCAACTCTCCCCAAACGACAGAATCATGAAAGCAGTACTTTGCACCCATCACGGAATGCCGGAAGAACTCGTGCTGACCGATGTTCCTGAACCCGTACCAGGTCCGAACCAGGTCTTGATTGACGTCCACGCCAGTGCGCTCAACTTCCCGGATGTGCTGATGATCCAGGGGAAATATCAAAGTCAGCCGCCGTTACCGTTTGCGCCTGGCTCCGAAATTGCCGGCACTGTTGCGGGCATCGGATCTTCGGTAATCAATTGGCAAGTCGGCGACCGAGTTTTTGGCGGTGTCGGGCATGGTGGGTTCGCCGAGAAAGTGGTGGTGCATGCAAGCGCTCTGCGTCGCATCCCGCCAAGCATGGATTTTGTCACCGCTTCGGGTATCAGTACGACCTACGGCACTTCGTATTACGCCTTGAAGCAACGCGCCGCGCTCCAACCCGGTGAGACCTTGCTGGTCACAGGCGCAGGCGGCGGCGTCGGTATCGCGGCTGTTGAGCTTGGCTGCGCGATGGGTGCTCGGGTGATCGCAGCCGCCAGCTCAGAAGAAAAACTGGCCCTCGCCGCCGCCGCAGGCGCGACTCATCTGATCAACTATTCAGATGGCAAACTGAAGGACAAAGTCAAAGCTGTGACCGACGGCAAAGGCGTGGACGTGATTTACGATCCTGTGGGAGGTGCTCTTTTCGACGACTGCATGCGCTCCATCGCCTGGTATGGCCGGGTGCTCGTCATTGGATTCGCCGACGGCGAAATACCCAAGCTGCCAACCAATCTGGTTCTGCTCAAGAGCTGCCAGGTGATCGGCGTGTTCTATGGTGCGTGGACCGCTCGAGATCCAGCGGGTGCGGCGCAAAATATGCAGGAAGTCCTGTCCCTGTATTCTGCAGGCAAACTGCACGCAAAGGTGGGGGCTCGATTTGCCATGAACGACTACGCCCCGGCGATGCGATGCCTGATGGAGAGGCGTGCAGTCGGGAAAGTCGTATTGAGCATCAGGGAGTCATGATGTCTCTGAAGGCGCTCATGATCTGGCGCTGGGAATGGCTAGCCATCGCGCTCACCGGTTCCATGATTGCCAGCGCTCTGATCATGGAACATGTGATGGGACTTGTGCCCTGCCCGCTGTGCCTCATGCAACGAGCCTGGATGATCATTGTCGGCACGATTGCAGTTGCCGCTCTCGTGCATGGGCGCAGTATCGGAATTTATCCACTGCTAGGTGTTGTCGCTGCCGGTATCGGCGGCGGATTCTCGGTCAGACATCTCTACTTGCAAACTCTGCCACCCAACGAAGCCCCTTCGTGCGGCCCGGACCTGGGGTACATGTTCAGTAACTTCCCACTGGCTGACGTGTTGGCCGCAATGACACGCGGCACCGGCGAGTGCGCAAAAGTGGATTCGATGATCGATGTCCTTATCCCTCTTGGGGCACTGGCAGGTTTTGTGCTGTTAGTCGTAATTTGTACCAGAGGGCTGTTGGCTCGCGGAGCATAACCAGTCCAGAGCGGCCTGCTTCGTCCTTGAGTGCCGTGAACTGGCGGGGATTCAGATCACTGCTATGTTTACAGGGAACTTCAAATCGAGAGGGGAGCCATGACAACAGCCAACGATGAATTCAACGAACGTTTCTACTCCGCACGCCAGCGATTGCTCAGCTTTCTGCTCAAGCTCGGTCATGCCATCGATGCAGATACTGCAGACATCGCTCAAGCAGTGAACGTCCGGTTTTGCGACTCACTGGTCGACTATCTTTCGACCGGACACTTCCAGATTCTGGAACGTTACCAGCCATCTCGGGACGAAATCGCCGCTTTCGAAGCGACAACCCGGCAGGCGCTCGCGTTCAGCGACCAATTCGGCAACGGTGAACCTCTGAAGATGACCGACTTTCGCTTGAGACTCGAAGAACTCGCGTTTGTCCTGGACACCCGAATGGACGTCGAGGATGAGATCATCCAGAGAGCACGCCGACGGAATCATCAAAGTCGTCCGACCAATCCTGCAACCCAGGTGCCAGCCATAGCCTGAGCACCGCTGATGAACCAGGCGCAACAAAACGCTTGCGCCCAGGAGTCTGCGCGGCAGAAGGCGGCGGAGCGAGGCGAGTGTCAATTCGAGGCCGATTTTTCGTTTGTTTGAGGCGCTTAAGGTAAGCGCTACGCAACGAAAACGAACGGAAAATCGGACCGAAGTGGCGCCGCCGCAGCCTGTCGATCTTCTGCCGCGCAGACTCCTAGGCCCATCGGTTGTCCTCGACGGCCAGCTAAAGGAACGCCAACGCACCCCAAGAACCATATTTGCCTTCGATCGCTTGACGAAAGACCCCCCGCTTTTCACCATTTTACTGACGCAATTTGCCGCCACGCGAGCGCGGGGCAATATCTGGAAACCTGCCAATATGGGCAATCTATTTTTCCGGTTTCCCTTTCTTTATCAAACGCGTATCACGTTTTTACAGAATCAAGCCTGAATTAACTACGCAAACCTAGATCGGTCACAATTTGCGGTGCTATAGTCAAAGAGACCAAGCACGCTGAAACTAGACATATATCAAGGATTACAAGTACTAAGCGGTAGTTGCTACGGCGCTACCGAGACACGGAAGTCAGGGGAGTTGGTGCTTGGAACGTTGGTTCGATACCTGAAATGTATCGGGTAGGACCAGAGATTCCGGGGGAAGTATTCACATCCGGGAGTTTCGCTTCCAGATCTGAATGAACAGGACACAGACGCTATGGCGGACACACCGCGTCGCATTCTTGTCGTCAACGGCAAGGGTGGCTGCGGGAAAACGACTGTTGCGACCAATCTCGCCGCCATGATGGCGAGAGGATCTGTCATGTCCGCTGAAGGCAACCAATCACCGCAAAAAGTCGTCTTGATCGACCATGACCCCCAGGCGAGCAGCAGTTTCTGGGCAGAGCAGCGCGGTCCCGATCTACCAGCAATACACGTTATTCAGGCGCATCAGAAAGCTGGCATGTACCAGACCCAGTCTTTTGCGTATCGCGTTCCTTTCGACACAGACGTTGTCATCGTCGACGCGCACTCGAATTCACGCGATCGCGATCTTGAATCGCTCCTGAAGCAGTCCGACATCATTCTCGTACCCATGCTTGCCTCACCCATCGATATTCGGGCTGGTGGCAGATTCATCGCCGAACTACTGACCCATCGCATTTTCCGTGCTGCGCCCCGACCCGTTGGGGTCATCGCGAATCGAGTACAGCCAAAGTCTGAAACTGCACTCAAGCTCCAGCACTTCCTCGAGTGCCTCGACGTGCCAAGCGTAGCGACCTTCCGGGATACACCTGCGTACCATGAGGCCATGGAAAAAGGTCGCGGCATCGCAGAACTGCCCGACTCGCGCGGCGCACGGCGAGAGTACGCAGAGTGGAAGTCTCTAGTACACTGGATCGAGACCCAACCTTTGGGTGAAACTCGCATTTCGGACGCCATCAGATCCATGCCCCTCGCGGCATCCCGGCGACCAGACCCTTCGACGTCCGCTCAAGCCTGAAAGGCCTTCGTTGAGCAGCCGCCGGAACCAATCGGCGGACCATTCAAGACATGATTACGGCATCAAACATCACCTTCAAACGTGGCGATACGACTATCTTCGAAGCGCTGTCGTTTGTGGTGCATACCGGCCAGAAGGTCGGTGTAGTCGGACGCAACGGGGCAGGGAAATCGACGTTGTTCCGTTTTTTCGGCTTCGGGCTTGAACCGGAAATTGGTGACCTCGACTACCCGAGCAAGTGGCGGATCTCTCAGCTCCGCCAAGAAATCGACGACACAGACCGTCCCGCATTGGAGTTCGTCATCGACGGTCACCGCGAGCTAAGGCGCGTGGAGAAGGAGCTCGACGACCTCCACAAACAGCATGCTCCTGATGGCACGCGCCTGGCCGCATTGCACGCGAGCTTCCAGGACCTGGGCGGACACGAAGCTGAAGCGAATGCTGCCGCGATCCTGCACGGCCTTGGCTTTGAGGCTACCGATTTCACCCAACCTTTCAACACTTTTTCCGGCGGCTGGCGAATCCGTCTCGGTCTCGCGCAGGCACTGATGTCTCCGGCGGAACTACTGCTTCTCGATGAGCCCACCAACCACCTGGATCTTGAAGCCACCATGTGGCTTGAGCAGTTTCTCAGCCGGTTCCAGGGCACGCTTCTGGTGATCGCACATGATCGGCAATTCCTCGATCGGGTCTGCTCGCACACCATGCACATTCTCCAGGGCACAGCCCGTGTGTACCGCGGCGGTTATTCCCAGTTCGAGCGCGCACGCGCCGAAGAAGCGCTGCGTGAAACGCGTTTTTCGGAAAAACGTGATGCGGAAATCGCTCACATTTCCAAGTTCGTGTCCCGATTTCGTGCAAAGGCCAGTAAGGCGCGGCAAGTGCAAAGCAGAATTCGCACGCTGGAGAAATTGTTGGAAGTCGCTCCAGCGCGAACAGACAGCCCCTACCGGGTGAATTTTGCCAATCCCGTCAAAATGTCCAATCCGTTGATCCACTTGCGTGAAGTCACCTTGGGCTACGCAGAGCAGACCATTCTCTCGAACATCTCCCAGTCAATTTTGCCCGGTGATCGAATTGGTGTGCTCGGCGCCAACGGCGCTGGCAAGACCACGCTCCTGAAATGTCTCGTCGGCGATCTTGAAGTCCAGAGTGGTGTGCTGACTCGAGGCGACCATTCCAGTACAGGCTATTTTTCTCAACATCAAATGGAAGTTCTGGACGGAACGATTGCGCCGTTGAAGCAACTCCAGCGCCACAGCCCAAACCTCAGCGAACAGGCTATTCGAAATCTGCTGGGTGGCTGGGGGTTCGACGGAAAGATGGTCGAGCGTCCGATATCAACCTTGTCGGGCGGTGAAAAGGCCCGACTCGTGCTGGCCATGATCGCTCACGAAAGACCCGCCATTCTGGTGCTCGATGAGCCGACCAACCATCTGGATATCGACATGCGCGACGCGCTTGCGTTGTCACTCCAGAACTATGAGGGCGCTTTGGTGGTGGTTTCGCACGATCGGCACATGATCGAAGCCGTTTGCGATGAGTTGTGGGCACTCCGTGGCGGGACCATCAATCGTCTCGCAGGAGATCTGGATGACTACCTTGCCCTGCAGAAGGAAGAAAAGAGAGAAGAGACAGGCATCGACGGAAAGTCTACAGAGGGCCAGACGAGTGCGTCGAAGAAGCTGGAGCGCCAGCAACGGGCTTCCAGCAGGCTGCAGCAATCAGAATTGCGCAAGCGGGTGAAGTCGCTGGAAAAAGAGATGGAGGTCAAGTCTGCCGCACTGGCGGCAGTCGAGACGCGCCTCGCCGACCCTGAGATCTACAACGGCTTGTCGGCCGAAGCAATGAACGATTTGCTCCGTCAGGCCGCAAAAACCCGCACTCGCCTCGAAGGAATCGAGCGCGAATGGTTACAGGCCGCTGAAGCGCTGGAGCAGGTCAGTGCCTGAAGGCACGCCTCCTGCCGAAATCTTCGTTGACTCGCCACTCGTACACCGCCTGATTGAAAGCCAGGCGCCAGCCTGGTCAAGCCATGCAATCGAACCCTTCGAGACCGGATGGGATAACGCGATGTTCCGGTTGGGTGATCAGCACCTCGGCCGGATACCGCGTCGGCAATCAGCTGATGCTCTCCTGCGTAACGAGCAGCAAATCCTTCCATTTCTCCAACCAAGACTGAATATTCCGATTCCGACACCGGTGATCATTGGCAGGCCGGATGCAGACTTTCCTTGGCGTTGGAGTGTCCTGCCGTTCTTTACCGCCACCACGGCGAGTCAATCACCGCTGGATCGGCGCGGTGCGATGCAATGGGCAGAGTTCATGGCAAGCCTGCATCGCCCGTATTTGAAAGGCGTTGATCCCGTAGCCCCGGAAAATCCGTTCCGCGGGGTCGACATCAACGCCCGTCGATCGAGCCTTGAAGAAAGAGTCACACAACTGAAGCGCCTGAACGAGCCTGTTCCCGATGCACTACTTGGTGTTTGGCAAACAGCTTTAGCTCAGGCACCTTCTTCTCTGCGGGTGTGGATCCATGGCGACCCTCACGCGCGAAACGTGTTGACCAGGTCCGGCGCATTGGCGGCCGTTATCGATTGGGGCGATATCACCACGGGTGATCCAGCCAGCGACCTGGGCAGTTTCTGGATGCTGGTACACGATCGTACCGTCCGCACCGAGAGCATTGCGCGTTACCTCGCCATGATCTCTTTTTCACTGAGATCAGCAGAATCCAGGGCGCTCTTGCTGCGAGCAAGAGGTTGGGCTGTTCTCTATGGGGCGGCGCTGCTTGCTACAGGATTGGTCGATCACGCCGAACACGCAGCTATGGGTCGCGCGACTTTCCGGAATCTTCTGCAGCAGGACCAGGATTAGCCGGATGTGCAGGTGCCTTGGGTGCGACGGGCGCTGCTGGCGTTTTGGGCGGAACTGGAACCGTGCGTTCATCAAAGCGATAGACATACACACGATCCTGACCATCTGATCGATAGTCCCGAGGATCGATGTCCAAGGCCACTTCAGCGCCTCGACGGCGCACCAGGACTTTCCTGGACGCCTCGCCGGCCAACAAAAAAGTCTGCGCGTCTGTTGCATTGGCAGCCTGACGACCGTCCACCGCGAGCAGCACATCACCTGCTTTCAAGCCACCGGAACGCTCAGGGACATGCACGATCAGGATGCCGCTTTCCACTCCGAAGTACTGAGCGAGATCACCCGCCACGTCAATGAGAACCGCCGTACTGGCTTCCGGATCGAGCATGAAGCGTACTATGGACTTGCAGCCTTCCTCTTCGACCCAGGGGGCCAGTTTCGGCTCGATCGTCGCCAGTGCGCTCTGAAACATGCCGGTTGTGGTGACCGCAACGGTCTTGGTCTTCCCGCCGCGTTGATAGCTCAGATCGACCTTGTCTCCAGGCTTGAGCGCATGGACCACTTCCATCAGAGCTGCCCCAGGATCCACCTTCCCAACGAGGTCCACGTCTTCGATTCGCACCAGCACGTCACCGGCAGCGAGACCCGCTGCCGCAGCGCCACCACCGGGTGTCACCCCGGACAGTTCAATACCCGTCTCACTGCCTCGGTGTTCAAGCAGAATCCCCAGGAATGCCCTTTCCTGATCGGATTTCGAGTGGGCATACGCTTCAACCACCGCGATGCGCAGCTCCGCCGCCGCTGCATCGAGCTTTTCCCGCGCCGCTTCCACGCGCTCATCGGCCTCGACGGGGAGGAGTTTCTCACTCGCTAGGGAGGTTTGAGCAAGCAGTCCGAACAAGGCCGCAACAAGGAGACGGGGTACCGGATTGACGGTCTGCGATTTCATGGTCTCAATTCTCCTTTTCAGTACACGGCGTACTGGGGTCTCGGTTCAACCGACTGCCGTACCACTTGAAGCGCTTCCATCAGTTCTACCCGTCGTTGCCACAACAATTCCCGTTGGCGCATCGATGACAGTGAGTCGCTCTGGTTTACGCCCGTCAATTGGGTGTCGACATCGGCCAGCCTGAACAGCAGCGCCTGCTCGCTGGCACTTCCGTTGTAGCGAGAAGATTCCATCAATTCTCCTTCCAGAGCACGCGATCGATCCTGCAACGCCACCAGATTGGCACGTGAAAGTTCGACCCCATCATCCTGGGAGAGGGGATAGAACAGAAACGTCGCCGACACGATCAGCGCGGTCGCAACCAGCGCAATCGACCATGACATCGCCCTGGCATGACGCTGGGGTTCTGACTTTCTTCCCTTTCCCGCTTGGGCGAGCAGAATTTCTTCCCATTCTCCGGGCCTTGGCTTGAGCTCATTGGGTAGCCTTCCGAGCGCCTCCTTGATCTCACGCAGCCGGGCCAAACGACCCTGCGCTTCGAGATCGCTGGCAACCGTTGCTGCTCTCTCGGCTGCGACAGGCTCTCCGTCACGGATAGCCAGCAGATCTATCAAAGTCGGTTCAGTTTTCATTCTGACTCTGCCAATGGGTCAAGAGGTATTCGTACCCTCGAGAGAGTTGGGATTTCGAGTAACTCGGGGTCTTCCCCATAAGGTCGCCTATTTCTCGGTGTGTATAGCCTTCGACGTCGTGCAACCAGACGACCATGCGTGTTTCTGGTTGAAGGCGCGCAAGCATCTTCTCGATGTCCGCGAACCCTCCCATTCGATCATCACCTTCCAGGGTATCCATTACCTCCGCCGGCTCTTCACTGTCCCTGCGTGAAGTCCACGGGGAGCGCAGTCGCATAAGACATTGATTGATCGCCACAGTTCGCACCCAGCCCAGCAGTGCATCGGGATGAACAATGCTCCCACCACTTTCGAGAACCTGGATGAAGACGTCCTGAAGAGTTTCTTCGGCTGCCGAGCGACTGCCCAGCATGCGCCACGCCACACTCAACACTGCTGGCGACAAGAGCTGAAACAACCGGGCAGTTGCGTCCCGATCTCCGACAATCACTGCCTTCGCCAGATCAGGGGGGATGTGAATGTTCGCGAATCCAGCCATAGGGCAAAGATGCCTCAAGTCGCAAAAGCGTCGCAAAACGCCGAATTATTGTTGTACTACACTCACTTCCAACGCGACCAGGATCCCGCGCGGGTATTCAACCCAACTCTGTACCTGAGAGAACAATCACTCAGCCCTCTGTCTTCACCCGCACTTCTCCCGCACTCTTTACCCGCACTCCGTACCGAACGATCGTTCGTTAACTCGCCCTCAATTGTCCGACCCCAAATCCATTTTTTTTGGGCGCCAATCAGTTTCGCTTTTCTTCGAACGATCGTTCGG
>CAMDVY010000017.1 GCA_945878745.1 Klebsiella pneumoniae
CCCAATGTGCCTGGTAACGATGGCCTGAGAGTTGCGCGAGTGCACCGGCGCGCGCCAGGAACTCCAGTTCCTGTCGGGTCAGGCCAGTGCGACGAGCAAGATCCTGTGCGTCCATGAACGCGCGAGTAAGTCTGGCTGCGACGATTCGCTGTGCCGTCTCTTCGCTCAGGCCCTTGATCAGGCGCAGGCCAAGGCGCAGTGCACCCTGGTCTGGAGTTTTGTTGGCGTGGTCGTGAGTTCGCGAACCGGTTGCCATGGCGGGTTCCAGCGTGTGATCCCACGCACTGGTCAGCACATCCACTGGCCGTACTTCAATGGCATGTCGCTTCGCATCCTGAATCAGCTGTGATGGAGAATAGAATCCCATCGGCAAGCTGTTCAGCAGTCCTGCATAGAACGCTGCCGGTTCGTGGCGCTTCAACCATGCAGAGATATAGACCAGCAGGGCAAAACTCGCAGCGTGTGACTCGGGAAAGCCGTATTCCCCGAAACCCTGGATCTGTTTGAAGACGCGCTCGGCAAAGTCCTGATCATGTCCACGAGCCAACATGCCACTGATCAGCTTTTCCTCGAAGTGACCAAGCCCCCCTCGACGCTGCCAGGCTGCCATGGCGCGCCGAAGTTGATCGGCTTCTCCGGCCGTGAACCCAGCAGCCACCATGGCCAGTTCGATGACTTGCTCCTGAAAAATAGGAATGCCGAGTGTACGTTCAAGCACGCGACGCACGTCATCGTTGGAGTAGTGCACCGCTTCGAGACCCTGTCGGCGTCGCAAGTAGGGATGCACCATGTCGCCCTGGATGGGCCCAGGACGGACGATGGCCACCTCAATGACCAGATCATAAAAATGCTGGGGCTTGAGGCGCGGCAGCATCGCAATCTGTGCGCGTGACTCGACCTGGAATACACCAATGCTGTCACCATGCTGCAGCATGCGATAGGTGTCTGGATCTTCTGCGGGAATGTCGGCGATCGTCAGGTGTTGGCCATGAAAGGCGTTGGCCATATCGAGCGCCTTGCGGATCGCCGTGAGCATGCCCAGTGCGAGCACATCGATCTTGAGTAGTCCGAGGGACTCAAGATCGTTTTTGTCCCACTGGATGACAGTGCGATCCGGCATGGCCGCGTTTTCGATGGGAACCAGGTGAGATAGTGGTCCGCGTGAGATGACAAAGCCGCCAACGTGTTGGGAAAGATGTCGCGGAAACCCAAGGATTTCATTGACCAGAGCGATGAACTGGCGGATCCGGATGCTGTCCGGATCGACGCCGATACCCCGCAGACCCTCGGCAAGAACTTCTTTCTTGTCCCACCATGACAACGATTTGGCGAGCAGATCCACCAGGTCGAGGTCAAAACCGAGCGCCTTGCCAACATCACGGATCGCGCTTTTTGGCCGATAAGTGATGAGGGTTGCCGCCAGTGCCGCTCGATCACGACCGTAACGCTTGTAGAGATACTGGATGACTTCCTCTCGTCGCTCATGTTCGAAGTCGACGTCGATGTCTGGCGGTTCGGAACGCTCTTTCGAAATGAAACGTTCGAACAGGAGATGCATGCGCGCCGGGTCGACTTCGGTGATGAACAGGCAGTAACACACTGCTGAGTTGGCCGCTGAGCCTCGTCCCTGACAGAGGATCTGCCTGGATCGGGCGAACTGCACGATGTCGTGAACGGTCAGAAAATAGTACTCGTAGGCCAGTTCATGAATCAGCGTGAGTTCGCGCTCGATGAGCGTGACAACATCGGCTGGCGTTCCTTCCGGCCAGCGTTCTGCGGCCCCGGCATAGGTCAGTTCGCGCAGCCAGTCACCGGCCAGGCGGCCTGGTGGAACCAACTCTTCTGGATATTCATAACGCAGCTCATCGAGACTGAAGGTGCACCGTTCGGTTATGGCCAGCGACTCTGCCAGCATTTCCGGTGGATAAAGGTGACCGAGTTCTGGCAGCGAGCGCAGGTGTCGTTCGGCGTTACCAAACCCGGCTGTGCCGATATCTCTGACGGCACATTTGAGTCGCACTGCCGTGAGGATGTCCTGGATCGGCTGTCGTTCGCTGATATGAAGATGAACGTCATTGCTGGCGACGATGGGAAACCCGAGTCGTGTCGCCAGCGTCAGTACGACAGCCGTCTGGTGCAGATCAGTGCCATCGCGGAAGAGCTCAAGCGCCAGCCAGAGGCCGTTCCGTGTTTCTGTCCGGAACAGTGTCTTCAGGATCTGTCCTTGTGCCATCAGCGTTTCGATTCCCGGTCGTGCGGCCAACGCCTGGGCATGAGCCAACGGATGATCACTGGTGCGCACCGCAAACGGTGTGCAGGCACTGCCCGGTGGCCACAGCACCAGGCAATCGGCCAGGCCAAAACGAAAGTCCTCGAGTGTCGCCCGATATTCCCCCTTGGGTGAGCGACGGCGAAGTTTGGTGATCAGCGCCGAAAGCTGGCCATAGGCCGCCCGGGTTGGTGCCAGCAGAACGAGCTTGATGCCTTCCTCAAGCTGGAACTCACTACCGACAATGAGTCGGATGTCA
This sequence comes from Klebsiella pneumoniae, assembly GCA_945878745.1. GTDB lineage: Bacteria > Pseudomonadota > Gammaproteobacteria > Pseudomonadales > Azotimanducaceae > SYFY01. The sequence goes on from CAMDVY010000017.1 coordinate 2,529, forward strand.
TGTTCCTTTGCGGCCATGTGGGCCTTGGCAAGGCCGGCAAATGAACACTCGTCGGTGATGGCGATGGCGCCATAGCCAAGTGCCGCAGCTCGGGCGACCAGCTCTTCCGGATGCGAGCCGCCACGCAGGAAGCTGTAGTTGCTGATGGCATGCAGCTCTCCAAATGAAGGCGGGGCAAAGGGTGATGGGGCACAGGATGAAGGGCCCAAGAGCGATAGCTGATCAGGCGAAGTAACCATGGAGATACCACTGTTGTTCCGTATCAAGTGTCTGTTCAGGTGTCTGGTCAACAAAAACCCAGCAACGGGCCCCGTTTTGATGGTTGGCTACGTAGTAGTCGCGGCTGACGGGGCCTTCCCACCATTGGCTCTGGATGCGCTCCGGACCATCGAGCAAAGTCAGATCCGCTATCTCAACGGGTCTTGGTGGTGTGAATATCCAGAGTGGCCGCTGGCCTGGACGAACGGGCGGCAATGCCTGTCGTGGATTGCTGACGACCGGTAGAGGGCGCCAGGCGAGTTCAGGTGCATGGCAGTCGATGGCCTGCAGGCGCATGCAGGCTTGTTCGCCAAGTCTTGCGCCCAGTTGATCGAGCAACTCCGTGCATTCGGCCGGGTCGCCCCGATGACTGGCTGTGCCGATACCCGGCATCTCACTGGGCAGGTCTGGAAACAATGTGGTGGCCTGGCCTACCCAGGGGCGCAGACGTTTTGCCTGCAGGCCGATGCTGAGTACATCTTCGGGCAATTCGGTCTCGGTCAGCTTGAGTTCCGATATGCCGAGAAAAGCGCGTGCCTCCTGTCGGGCGCGCGCAAAGCGAACCGACATGTTGACCCGGGTGTGGACAGCATGGGCAGTGAAGGACCAGTTGATCGCTTCGGCGCCCAGCTGATGACTGATCAGCCATTCACTGAGGGCTTCCAGCAATCGTGTCATGGGCCACTGCAGTGCTGCCTTGTCACGCAATGGTTCGAGCAGGTGCAGGGCTTGCGTAAACTGTTGTCGTGGTCGGATGTATGTCCGTGGATCTGGTAGTTCACCCGTCAGTCGTAGCAGGTAGTTGGCAAAATCGCGTCCGAACCGATGTGCCAGTTCCCGACGAGGCAGGGCCATGATCTGCCCCAGCGTGGTCAGTCCCATGTTGGCGAATCGCTCGACAACCTTGTCTGCAAGCCCCAGGCGATTGAGCGCGACGAGTGGCAGCGTACTGGCTGCAGCGCGTGCCAGTGCCAGTGCTGCCAGTGGTGTTGCCGCTGCACGGATCTGCGTGGTGTGCCCCAATCGTTTGCAGGTATCCGTCACCTGGATGTCGAGTGCCTGGATATCGCCAAACAGATTCAGGCTGCGGCCTGCTTCCAGCACGATGGCATCCGGTGTTTCGAGGCTGACTTCGGCACTGAAGCGATAGAGCACTTCGCCCAACAAGGTCAGTCGCGCCTGTTCATGCTGACGATTCTGTGGAAAATGCCGCAGCGTCTCTGGCGCCAGGCTTTGTGCAGTAGCCAGCGAAATGCCTGGGCGGATACCCAGGGCCAGTGCTGCAGCATCACTGGCGACGATAGCCTGGTCACGCACCAGTACTTCCGGACTTGCTTCCGGACTTGCTTCTGGACTTGCAATAGTGGCCTGATCGTTTGCATCGGCTGACTGAGGGCTCGATTGCCGGGCAACCTCGAGCCCGAAAAATGGCAGATGGATGCCAAGCCAGAGCATCAGTGTTCTATCCGTGGGGGCCGCGGGGGCCGCGAAGGTTGCAAGGAAGTCTGCTGCTCTGAGAGCAAACCACGCGCTGGGTCGGCACCTGTCAGGCGCATTGTTTGCTCGCTGCGCCAGAACTCGAGTTGTGCCATGACCTCTGCACGACTGACCGCCGTGGACTGCACGTCGATGGACAAGCCACGTATGGGCCAGCCACTACGTCGTTTGACGATATCCACCTGCAGGCGTTGTCCGACAGACAGAGGATTCAAGGCTGTCGACAGATGCAATCGCAGCGCTGCCAGGGATGGTTTTTGCAGCGCTGCAACTGGCCGGAACAGCGTGATCATGGTGTGGCCATGACGAGCGGCCAGTTGCAGGCGCTGAATATCGCGCACCGTGAGACGGCTTTCGTCTGGCCAGGCCAGCACCATGCTGCAGGCGCCCGAGCGACTGGCCTGTTCGAGTGTCCAGAGTGTGCGTTGATGGGCTTGTTGGCGGGCTTGTTGACGGTCTTGTTGAATAGGCCCCTGATCGGCGCGGCCTGAACGACGCCCCGGACTGGATGAGCGCCTGGCAGTTGCCTTGCTTGTCTGTGTGGTCGGTGTTTCCTGTGCAGCCTGTACTACCAATATCCGGTTGACCTGAATGCCCAGTGAGGCGAGCGCTGGCGCATAAGGCAGAAAGGGCGGATTGACCCACAGGATCCACCGGGGTTTGCGACTGAGCCTGACCAGCGCGGGTACCAGCAACTGCAATTCACCGATACCGGTTTGTGCCAGGCAGAACTCGCTCACTGCATCCATGGACCAGCCGCCGCCGGGCAGGTGCCGATCCAGCAGGGGAAAACCACTGGGTTCGCAGACATCGGGCCTGACATGTCTGCGGCCGGCGCGGCCAGCCAGCCAGAGGTCGGGGTGCTCGAGCAGAGAGGTTACGGTTTGAGTGGTTATCGTCATGCGATAACTGTATTTATGTACAGGGTCGGCCAGATTAGCTGTATGAATGTACAGTTACAAGGGGCGCGAATGAATCCAGGAAGGTTTCAGGTTCGCGGGTTTTATCGTCGGGCGGTCTCTGGCCGCGATTGTCAGGTCATCAAAGATCGCGATCAGGAGATCGCCTACACCTAAGGGAGTACTGATCAATTTGCTGGAGCAATTTGATCGGCGTTATCCCAAAAGATCGCCTGGAGAGACCCGGCAGCAAAAAAAAGAATCCGTACTACTCTTCCTGCAGAGAATCCGATTACGGAGGCCACCATGGTCAACGGGATCGTCCAGAATCCTTGGCGCATAACGTCGATCAGACATCGATCAGGATTCGGTACGGCAAAGAATCGGAAGGAGGAGGGCGCTACTACTCCGGAAAAAGCCAAAGAGCCAACAGAGTCTGAAAAAGGAGTACGCATAAATGAGCGAGCTTGACGAGATGACAATCGCCATCGCGGTTGGAGGGTTGCTGTTGCTGGCCATGATTGGCGGGTTCATGCTCATGTGGCAAAGACAGAGGTACTTGCACGCAGCATTAGAACTTGCCTGGACCGCACGTCCGGCAGAGATGACCCTCGAGCAGACATTGAATGGCCAACGTATGACTCCGTTACCCTCAGATAGTCAGGGTTCTCCGGAGTTGAAAGTCACGGATAAATCTCAGCGCGCGCTGGAAGAGCGAGAATCCGGAATCAATCCACAAACGCATATCATCGCGCCGCTCAGCGATTCACCTGGCTCGAAACGTGAAAATTACAGAAAAGGATCGGAAGAGGAGCGATTGCGAATCATGCTGGCAGGTCGACCAGCGATCAGGCCAAATGCAGCTTCGCCGCCGCCACGACCCGGGTCACCATAGCCCGCAGGCCGTTGCCTCGCGACGCACTCAGGTGCGTCAGCAGCGCAAGTTCCGCAAAGAGCGCTTCGATATCGAATCCGATGATCTGGCGGGGTGATTGGTTCTGATAGGCTGCAAGCACGATCGCAACAAGTCCGCGCACGATAAACGCATCACTGTCGATCACCAGTTGCAGTTGACCCTCGTCGGTATCATAGCTGGCCACCAGCCAGACTTGGCTTTGACAGCCGCGTACCAGGTTAGCCTCGGTCTTCCACGCGTCGGGCATGTTGACGAGTGATTTGCCGAGGTCGATGACAAAACGATACTTGTCTTCCCAGCTGTCGAAAAACTGGAATGCATCGCGGATCTCATCCAGTGAAGCTGGCAGTGGTGTGGCTGGAAACTCCGACATGACTCAGAACAGACCCAGTTCCAGTTGGGCTTCTTCGGTCATTCGCTCACGTGACCAGGGCGGATCAAAAACCAGTTCAACCTCAACCTGCTGGACAAAGGGCACACGACGCAGGCGTGACTTGACCTCTTGCACCAGTACCGGCCCCATCCCGCAACCAGGCGCGGTAAGTGTCATCACGACGGTTACGGTGTGATCGGCAATTCTGGTGTCGTAGACCAGACCCAGGTCGACGATGTTGACGGGTATCTCCGGATCATAGACTGACGAGAGCGCAGCCCTGACCTGCCGCGGATCGATCTTGCCATCAAGGGGTTCTTCAAACTCAAGACGAATGGGTGTGAGGCCCAGTGCGTCTGCATCCTCACCATCAACACGCGCCATGTTGCCCAGATGCACGACGGTGAACGTGCCACCGAGATCCTGGGTCAGGGTGACAAAAACCCCACCGGGGATGGTGACCGGATCTCCAGTTGGTACCAGTCGTGCATTGACGGCACGATTGACGGGGACGAGTCTTCTTTGCACGTTTCGTGAATCAGTGATCGACCGAGAAGCTCTCACCACAGCCACAATAACTGGTGGCGTTGGCGTTCTTGAATTGCAGGGTTGAGTTCAACCCGTCGCGCACGTATTCGACGCGGGTGCCACGCACCATCGGCAGATCGTCGGGAAGAACGTGGATTTCCAGTTCATCATCGACCCGAATGGCGACGTCCGTGGCGGCGGGCGAATCCAGATAATCCAGGTAATAGCTGTAACCGTTGCAACCACTCTCCTTGACCCCCAGGCGCAGATGAGCTTTGTGTTGCATGGCCAGTTGGGCGCGCAGGTGTTTTGCAGCCTGTTCGCTGACAGTGATGGCTTGTGGATCGAAAGTGGAAACAGTCATGGGTTCGTCTCCGTGAGTCACAGGAAAGTCAGAACTTTGCGCATGGCGATGAAAAAGCGTTCCAGATCGATGCGTTCATTGTACAGGCTGAACGAGGCCCGGACCGTGCCGTTTACCCCAAGATGGTCCATCAACGGCATCGTACAGTGATGGCCGGTGCGAACCGCAACACCCTGCTGGTCGAGCAATGTGCCGACGTCATGGGCGTGCAGATCCGCAATCACAAACGACACCACGCCCAGTCGATGGGCGGGCTGGCCGATCAATCTGATACCGGGCATGCGCGCCAATTCCGTCACGACTTCGTCGACCAGTTGTGCTTCCTGCGCTAGCAGTTGAGCTCTTGGAATCTGTTCGAGATAGGTGATGGCCGCACCCAGGCCGACGGCACCGGCGATGTTTGGCGTACCGGCTTCGAAACGATAGGGCAGCCGGTTGAAGGTCACGTCGTCAAGCGTGACCCGCTCAATCATCTCTCCACCGAACTGCCATGGCGCCAGTGCTTCGAGGCGATGACGTTTCCCGTAGAGGACACCCATACCTGTAGGTCCATACATCTTGTGGGCGGAAAACGCGTAGAAATCCACATCCAGCGCCTGCACATCAACCTGCAGATGCAAGATGGCCTGAGCACCGTCGATCAGGATGCAGGCATCGCTTCGGGATCGAATATCGCTGATGAGTTCCGTGATTGGATTGACGGTACCTAGTGCATTTGAGACGTGGCTAAATGCAACCAGTCGGGTGCGATCTGTCAATCGGCTTCGGAAGTCATCGCGATCAATTTCTCCATCCGGCGAAACCTCCACTGACACCAGTCGTGCACCGGCTTGTTTTGCCGCCATCATCCACGGGACAAAATTACTGTGATGTTCCATCACCGTAGTCAGCACTTCGTCGCCGGGTTGCAGACTTCGGCTGAAGCTGGACGCGACCAGGTTGATCGATTCAGTGGTGCCGCGGGTGAAGATGATCTCGTCAGAACTGGCCGCGTTGATGAACCTGGCAACACTCAGCCGAGCCGACTCCATGGCGTTGGTTGCGCGCTCGGCCAGCGTGTGTGCGGCCCGATGCACGTTGGCATTGTCTGCACGGTAGTAACGGTTCATTGCGTCGATAACCACTGCCGGCTTCTGTGTGGTGGCCGCGTTGTCCAGATAGCACAGTGGCTGCCCGTTGATTTGCGAATCCAGAATCGGAAAATCGGCGCGAATGGAGTACTTACTCATGGGCGATTCCCAGCATTCTCGATCGAGCGACATCTGCCAGGTCACCACGCAAACATTGATTGATGAAGCCTGCGGCCAGCATCTGACGCGCGGTATCACGATCCACACCCCGTGACTGGAAGTAGAACATGCTTTCTTCCGGCAATTGACCCACCGTTGCACCGTGACTGCACCGGACATCGTCAGTATTGATTTCCAGTTCCGGCTTGGTGTTGCAGACCGCGGACGATGAGAGCGACAGGTTCCTGTTGATCAACGCCGCGTCGACATCCGGGCAGTCAACTCCGATGAAAATACGACCTCGATACGTGGTAACCGCTTTGCCATCGGCAATGCCGTGCTGCACCTGGGCGCTGCGGGTGTGTGGGGCATGATGTTCGACGTGCCATTGTTGATCGAGGTGATCCTTGTCATCAGCCATCCAGCAACTGTGGACATCTGCGGTAGCCCCGGAGCCCATTAGTCCTATAAACACGTCCAGTCGACTGAGTGACGTCCCCGTGCAGTAATGCTGCAGTGACAGAGCAGCATTGCGATTCAGGACGAACTGCAGTTGATGCCATCGTGATGAATCCGTTGGGGTGTGCAGTCTTGTGAAATCCAGTTTCGAATCCGCCTGCTGCTCAACAATGAGCCAACCACTGTTGCTGGTGGAGAGATCGTGAATTCGCGCCGATATGCCCGGTCTGATGCTGATCAGCAGTGGTCTTCGTGCATCGGTCTGCAACACCAGTAGTGGTTCATCCAGATCGTTCTCAATCAGAACGCGATCAATGCTGTGAGCGGTCAACAGCGCCTTGGCTGTCGCCGGGCAGTAAGCGCTTCGAGTGCGCAGGAGAGCGAGTTCATGATCGTTCGGCTGCACGTCGAAAGAGACGGTCATGCCAGTCTGCTCGAGCCCGTTCAGGGCTGCACGGGGGGCAATGTCCAAACCATCCAGCAACGCTGTGATCTTGTCGATCCTGGTGTACTTCCAGTGCTCGCGTGCCAATGCGGTGGACTTGGGTGATGTGACCAGCGCGTGCAGCGCCTGGTCCATGACCGGATTGACTCGGCCCTGTAACAACGTGCCAGTGCCCATCAGCCGGCATCCAGCCAGGCATAACCACGCTCTTCGAGTTTCAAGGCGAGGCTACGATCACCACTTTCTACGATGGTGCCGTTGGCAAGCACATGCACCACATCGGGAACAATATGATCGAGCAACCGCTGGGAGTGGGTGATCAGAAGAACCGAAGATTCAGGGTGTGCCTTTAGATAGCGGGTGACACCCTCACCGACGATTCGCAGGGCATCGATATCCAGTCCTGAATCGGTTTCATCCAGGATGGCGAGCTTGGGCTCGAGATAACTCATCTGCAGTATTTCGTTGCGCTTCTTTTCACCGCCACTGAACCCCTCGTTGACACCACGCTTGAGGAAGTCCGGATTCATCCCGAGATCGTTGGATATCGCGCGCAATCGGCGCATGAGTTCGACGGCCGCCGGTGGCTCCGTTTCCAGAGCACGGGCTCGGGATTCGGCGGCAGTACGGAGAAACTCCATGTTGCTGACGCCAGGAATTTCAACAGGATACTGAAACGCCAGAAACAAACCGGCACACGCACGTTCCTGGGCTTCCATGGCCAGCAGGTCTTTACCGTCAAACCGCACTTCACCCTGCGTGACGGTATAACCAGGTTTTCCTGCCAGTACGTGGGACAGGGTCGATTTTCCCGACCCGTTGGGGCCCATGATGGCGTGGACCTGGCCGGCGCCGATGGTCAGATTCAGGCCTTTCAGAATGGGTTTGTCGCCGGCATTGGCGTGCAGATCCCTGACTTCCAGCAAGTTCATCCAACCGCTCCTTCAAGGCTGACTTCCAGGAGTTTCCCGGCTTCGACGGCAAACTCCATGGGTAGTTCGCGAAAGACCTCCCTGCAGAAGCCATTGACGATCATGCTCACCGCCTTCTCGGCATCGATGCCCCGCTGGGCACACAGGAACAACTGCTCGTCACTCACTCGCGTGGTGGTGGCTTCATGTTCGATGGTCGCCGTCGGGTTGCTGCTCTCGATATACGGGAAGGTATGCGCGCCGCAGGATCGTCCCAGTAACAGGGAATCGCACTGAGTATGGTTGCGTGCGCCCACCGCCGTTGGTGAGATACGGACCAGTCCTCGATAACTGTTCTGGCTGTGTCCTGCACTGATGCCCTTGGAGACGATGGTGCTGCGCGTATTGCGACCGAGATGAATCATCTTGGTCCCGGTGTCAGCCTGCTGATAGTTGTTGGTCAGGGCGACGGAATAGAATTCACCGACGCTGTCATTACCACGCAGGACAACGCTGGGATATTTCCAGGTAATCGCTGAGCCGGTTTCGACCTGGGTCCAGGAAATTCTTGCGCGATCACCCAGGCAGGTGCCTCGTTTGGTGACAAAGTTGTAGATGCCACCACGTCCCTGAGCATCACCGGGATACCAGTTCTGGACGGTTGAATACTTGATCTGAGCATCTTCCTGAGCGACCAGTTCGACCACCGCAGCATGCAACTGGTTTTCATCCCGCATGGGTGCCGTGCAGCCTTCGAGGTAACTGACGTAAGCGCCACGGTCGGCGATGATCAGTGTTCTTTCGAATTGTCCCGTGTTGCGCGCATTGATGCGGAAGTAAGTGGATAGCTCCATCGGACAACGGACGCCGGGCGGGATGTAGACGAACGAGCCGTCACTGAATACGGCACTGTTGAGGGCTGCATAAAAGTTGTCGCGTTGCGGAACGACGCTGCCGAGATACTTCTGCACGAGTTCCGGATGCGTGTGGACCGCTTCGGACAATGGACAGAACACCACTCCGGCTTCAGCCAGACGATCCTTGAATGTTGTGGCAATCGAAACGCTGTCGAATACCGCATCGACGGCGACATCGGGGCGGGTCGGCATCAGTGGATCCGGTACTACGCCTGCCAATGCGGCGCGTTCGTGCAGCGGGATCCCGAGCTTTTCGTAAGTTCTCAGCAGTTCAGGATCGACTTCGTCCAGTGAGCGTGGGCCATCTGCCTGGCTTTTTGGCGCCGAGTAGTAAGAGATCGATTGAAAATCAACCGGAGGGAAATGCAGGTGCGCCCATTCAGGCTTGGGCATGGCCTGCCAATAGGCAAATGCCCGCAGTCGCCATTCAGTCAGCCAGGCCGGTTCGTTCTTGCGCGCTGAGATGGCTCGTACGACGTCCTCACTCAGACCCGGTGGAAACGTATCAGCTTCAACTGCGCTGACGAATCCGGCGGAGTACTCATGGGAGAGGCGTTCTTCAATGGTTTCGTTGGCCACGCGGGAAAAGCTCATCGGTTGTGGCGCGGAGTTTAGCGCAGATGACCCGAATACCCGAGTGTTTTAGTCAACATTAAGCATGAGGTTGAGGCAGCGCAGGAGGTTCTTTTTTCTCGGACCCGTTCAAGATCATTTTTACAGCGATTCGGCTCGGACGCCTTGCTACACTGCGCGGCTTTCGCGCGCCATGAAGACATGTCGCGCTTCATTTTTTCAGGACAGACTTCTACCCAACATGCCCAAACTCGAGCGTTCTCCCGAACCCCATCTGTATCAGGCCTATGGCATCTATCTGCTGGAAAACAAGCACAAGCTGATTCGCCAGATGAAAAAGCGGTATCAGCCATCGGTGCATGGCCATCGGCCCTGGCACTCGAGCTATCTGGTCATGGACTATCTTCAGCATCGGCCGATTCCAACCCGCTCCCGGGTTCTGGAAGTTGGCAGTGGTTGGGGACCCTTGTCGATATTTTGTGCCTCGCGGTTCAATGCCAAGGTCACGGCACTGGATATCGACAAGGAAGTGTTCCCCTACATGAACGTGCTGGCGGAACTCAACAATGTGGAGATCGCTCCTCTGATCAAGAGCTTCAAGAAGATCACGACTGAAGAGTTGGGCGAGTTCGATATCGTCGTCGGCTCGGATATCTGTTTCTGGGACGAACTGGTGAAGCCCCTGGCGAAGATGGTGGATCGTGCCTTTGATGCAGGCATCAAGCGGGTGATCTTCGCGGATCCCGGGAGGCCAACGTTTTATGAAATGTGCGATCTGTGCAACGGCAAGCACAAGGTCTCATTGGCGGAGTGGTACGCCGTTGAACCTGAACGCTTTGAAGGTGAAGTTGTAGAGATGCGTCCATCCTGACTGAAGTAGTCCAGGCCGCCGGTGCCATGCCACCGGCAAGCGGGTTCCAATCAGGAATCGGTAGTGAGGAAGGTCTTCAACTGGTCCGCCAGGGAAGTACAGGCTGAATTCTGGACCCTGGCAATGATTGGTACCGGTACGATCAGTGCGGGCATGTAGGAAGTCCCGACAGCATCCGAACTGACCTTGCCTACGGTGCGACGTTGTTTGATATCCCAGATCGACGCTTCGTACTCTGAGTCGTTCTCCCAGGTGAGGAATCCAAAGCACCCCCCACCGGCGGGAGAAACCGTACAGCTCATCGAGCCTGCCGAGTCAGTCCGGCGAGTGGAGCCCTCAATCCAGACCAGGTACTTGATGCCGATGCTGTCCAGCCGGTCGATGAAGGTGGGATGCCCGATGAGGTCTGGCAGGTCACGCGTATTGACAGGCGCGGTACGAGGTTCGAACCATGGAAAGAGCGTGTCGCGAAATGTCCGATCGGGAATGACCGAAACGCCGCCACCGCCACCCATGTTCTTCGACACACAATCGACGAAGTCGAGTTCGGTCTCAGTCGCGCTGGGCCGATCCCGTCGGCCCAGCACAGCGATCGTGTCACCGGCCGCCATCTCGGTATGACCTTCGCGGATTTCTTCAACACGCGCTGTTACACACCCGGTGCAAAATGCGGCGGTTAGCACGATGGCCGTCAGACGAATGATCATGGTCATGATTAACTCCCCAGGCTTTCTTCATCGAGCCAGGTCTTGACTGGCGGTAGTGTCCGGAATTGCAGCGCGAAAAATGCCATGGCGTCTCGGCAGGCCGCGTTGGTTGCCTCTTCCAGCGCGGATGACGTGGTATTTACCGAGTAGTTCTGCGTGTGAGCCTTGCCATAGGCAGTCAACGGAAACTCTCCCCGCAGTGACCCGTCAGGATTCAGCATTTTGAACTTGTACTTGATCCACACTTCGAAGTATTTCGAGCGAGTCTGTGAAGGTGTTGAAAACTGCAGCTCTTCGATGGAAGGCACGAAGATGACTTTTACAGGAGGCTCGGCTTTTTCTTCCTTCAGAAAAACATGCGCCTTGAACATGCCTTTTGACAAACTATCGAACATCCCCTGCTGAACAGCGCCTACCTTGATCACCCACTCGCTCCCACGATCAACCTTTTCACTGTGGGTGTATGACAGGAGCTTTTCGTCGAGCACCCAGCCGACCGTGACCGGGTAGGGGTTGACCAGGGGGATAGGGAACTCACCTTCCATGGAGATTTTTGGCGATGCGCAGGCACCAAGCGCTGTGATCAGCGCAAGACACCACAGACGAGAGAAGCGGGGTGTATTGATCATTCAGATATCATCCGCTTTCGCATGTGGATCTCCAATCTACTGCAATTCCGCAAGGCCGACAAAAGTCCCTTCATTGCGCCATGCCAGTTCTCGCATCATGGCTGCGAATCGATAGGTGCGAATGTTTGGCCGGTCTACATAAACTGGAAAACCAATCGCATTGATGCGAACGCGGCGCCGCTCGCCACTGTCCTGTCTGTTGATGGCATCGACTTCATCAACGATCGCCTCGATGGACTCCCCGGTGAAGTCATCGCCCATGACATAGATGCTGATGCGTTTGTCTGAGGCAAAAAAGTCGTCGATGGCTGCCTGCACACCTTCCACCGGACTGGAGTTGGAAAACGGCGCCCAGGTACGCAGTGTCGAGATGATGCTTTGACGTCTGGCGGGACTGTCCGGAATCCACTGTCCGGCAAACCCGGGAAACATGTAGTCGCCTTCGTCACTCATCACTTGAATGCCCTTCAGATTGGGATAAACCGCCAGGGCCTCCTGCACCTTTCGTACGACTACTGGCCAGGCCATGCTCTGCATGCTTCCAGAGGTATCGATGACAAAAATTACATATTCACTGTCAACGGCAATGCCACCGACCAAATCGTTCTGAGGCGTAAAGCCGGCACCCAGCAGCCGTTCCATCTCGTCGGTCAGGGATTGTTTTATGGACGCAAGCTTCTGTCGCGCGCTGAGTTCCTCTTCGAGTTCTGCGTCAGAGGCGAGCTTTTCGCCTTTGAATTTGGTGATGCTGCTGCGCAACGCCGCCAGCAACCGTAGCTTGTCGGCGAGCGTGGCCTCCGACAAATTAAGCTGGCGGCTCAGTTCTTCGACTTGCCCACGAATTTCGAAAACAGCGTTTTCCCGCTGGGCGACTTGTCCCTCGAGGTCAATGGCACTTTGTTCGAGCACTACCGGGACAGTGACCTTGGTGATCATCAACAACAGGATGATCGCGCCAAATCCGCAGCAGATGACGTCGAGAAACGCCAGGGACGTTTCCGGCGCGCCGCGACGTTGTCGACGGCTCACGGCCAGTCCTTGGAGGGCGAGAGGAAAGCGCCGCCCGATGAACGGGCCAGATTCCAGAAGGCGCCTGCAGCAAAGGGATCCCCCTCCATGGGGAACATGATCACGTTGATGGGAATGTTGTTGGGCATCTTGACGCGAGCGTCGCGAAACAATTCCAGCCGATCCTTGCCAGTAATCGTTGCACTGCGTGGTTTCTGCGCGCCCTGGGTGGGCAGGGAATCGGTCAACAGGTAGACGTTGTCAGGCATCGGCATCATGGAACGCAGCGGAACGAACAGATTTTCGAGACTGGTTCCCTCGTTGGGAATGTGTTGACGCAGTGCTTCCAGACTCTTGCGCAGCTGGTTGCCGTCGCCAACGGGTGTCCAACCGAATGATCCCGGTGTGGAGAGGGAAGTTGCCTCATTGTTGAAAACCACGACCTGGAAGCTGGCATCGAGAGGCAACTGTGCCGCGACCCAGTCAACGGTGCGGATGGCCCGATCCCATTTTGGTGCCTTCCGCTTCTGCTCATCAGACTGATAGCGGCGACGCAGCACATTGACGATGGACTCATCCAGCATGCTGGCCGAGCCATCGATGGCAATCACGATGTGACGCCCACCGATACGCAGGCCGGTCAAATACTGCCGATTGCCTTCTCCTTCGATGCGCAGGACACGACCACCCTCGTTACCCTGTTCCGCTGCGCGCATGCGTTTGACGTCCTGCTCACGTGTTTCCACATCCGCTTTCAATTCCGCGAGCGTGGGCTCCTTGGCTGCAGCGTCCTCCGGGTCCCGGGTTTTCGACTCGGTTTGTTTGTCCACAGCTTCTTCGTCAGCCTGTAGTCGTTTGTCAGCAGCATCTATCTTGCGACGGCGGTCATCGACCTTGGTGGTCAGCTCGGCCAGTTCGCGTTCACCCTGTTGAACCTGGTAGTCGAGCATTCGCAGTTCTGCGTAAAGATCCTGGTTGACGATCTTCCCTTCACGCGCGGTGGAGTGATTCATGATCAGAAAAACCAAGACGACGGCGCCAAAACCGCAGGACATAACGTCAAGAAACGCGAGAGACGACATGACGTTGTCACGGCGTTTCGCCATCTAGATCAAACCTGTCATCACGTTCGCACCTCGATGAGGGTGAACAATCGGCCGTTGATGTCGAGAGTTACGCCGGATCTGGGATCCGGGCCAACGAGGTGGGCCGGCAATTCGGCCCCACCGATGGGGTAGGCGACAGTACTGTGCAGTCCGTGGGTAGGGCGTCCAGGAATGGACTTGGCCAATACCTGGTCTGTAGGGCGTTGAGTTTTCGCGGCCGCAGGCTCGACTGTTGGCGGATTGGC
>CAMDVY010000018.1 GCA_945878745.1 Klebsiella pneumoniae
CGCCTCATCATCCGGCGTCACCTGACTGACACCCGGTGGCAACTCACGAGGCTCACCAACATAGAGTCGAGAGCTGCCTGAACCACCTGCCACCAGCAACGACGCAAGATCATCGCTGATCAGCAATTCGGGCGGATTGACGCTGGCGCACAGGGCCGCAAACTGGGCCAGGGTTTCACACTGGATATAGCGCCAATCCTGCGCACCCATGACTGCCGCCACAAAGGCGCGATTCCGGGTGTCCTTGAAAAAGGCGGCAATACGCAAGCGAACATCCTGTTCTGGAGACTATGCGGAAAGTCTAGCAGCGGATCGGCGAATGAAACGTTGGCCAGTTCGCCTTTCACTGGGCCGAAGGGTGATTTGCAGTCAGCGCTGGGAGGTGATTGCCTCACGCACCTCGAGTTCGACACGTTTGTGGTCTGCCTGCACCCTCAGCACGCGATCCAGTGGAAGCAGCCAGGGGCTGTCGATGACGTCTGCACTATTGATGGAATGAACTTCGATACGTCGCCGCCGCCGTGCGAGGTGGACCAGTACCGCCAGCACCGCATCGGTTGCGGGGTGGTCCGGCGAGATCAGAAAGCGCAGCGACTTGCCGCCATTTTCCACGATCAGTGCGAGCTCTTCGCCGATGAATGCCAGGTAATTGGTGCCCCGGCGCTGCGGCAGCTCCGGCCAGTCGAGGCCGAGCCCACAGGGCGAGGCACAGTCGGTTGCGTTGACCCACCCCACAGCGGTCGACGATATCGGTTCGCGCAGTCGATGCAGGGTTGAGGGCAGCGCGAATTGCGGTCCCGAGAGACCCTGGAAAAACAAGCCACCGGACACTTCACCCGCCAGCTCCATCACTCGCAGGCAGCGAAAGCAAGTGCTCCACGACTGACCTTCCCGAGTGACCAGTTCGCGATTCACGAACCCGTATCGATCGAGCAGGATACGTACGCGCATCTTGGCGTCTTCGAAGTCGCGCAAGGGACTGTCCGCGCCGGGTTTGTGCAACAGGCGCCAGCTACCGGGCCAGCCATTGGCGATGCCACGCGCGCGTCGACGCATCGTTGACACGGTGGTGCCTGATGGCACGTCGGTGAGTTGGAACTTGCGTCGGGCGGCTTGTTGCAGTGAGGTCCACTCGTCGGTGGCGAGCCAGCCACCCCACACTGCCCGCCACCACTGCTGATTCAGTGCTTCCGTGGTTTGCTGGCTGGTGTCGCTGATCTGATTGAAAGAATAGCGGGCAGTGGGGTCACGAAAGGCAGCAAAAAGACGTGCGGTGTCGGCGTCAGGCAGATCCCGGGAGCCGAACAGGTCCGTTTCTTCAAGGGTGCCGACCTGTACGCGTTCATTGCCGTTACCGCGCCAGTTCAAACCTTCCGTGGCAATGACCTCGGCCAGCTCCCCATCGTTGCCATCGCCCGTGCGTGCGGCGAGAAGATCTTCCAGCCATACCGACACCGGTGCAGTAAAACCCGCCAGGCGTTGCAGGTGACTTGCAATGGCGAGACGTCGATCGACGTCGTTGCTGAATGGAGGTCGTGCTAGTTCGTGTAACCTCGCCAGAAACGCTGGCAACTTCCTGGCTGCCATTGGTTCGAGCGCATAACGCTGTTTGGAGCGCTGTAGCCGGAAGAGGATTTCCAGGTTGTCACGTTCGCACCAGTGGGAAACCGTGCTGCCCTCAACCGAGACGTCGGCGATCAGTGCATCGTTGCGCCACAGTGTTTCCGGTGCCGTGGGCAGCAGCGCTTCGATCTCGCTCCGAGTCAGCGGACCGTGAAAAGACAGAACTTCAATGTAGAGATTTTCGAGCTGCAACGTTGCCAGCGTGTGGTGTTCATCAACTGGATGCGTGCCTGAACCCAGGGGTTCGACATGATCTGCGTGTTTCGAAAACACCTGAAGAAAGTCGCGATGAGTGATCCAGCGCCTGGAATCGCGCTGAATCCGGAACAGTGTGCCACTGGCGTTCGCAGACAGTCCGGATAGCGTCAACAATTCAGACCACTCAACTTCCTGTAGCAGCACACGTTCGCGAACCCAGTCATCGAGATCATCCGCGTCATTCGGAACGTACCCGGGTAACAGCCGCTGTCGTTTGCTGATGAAGTTGTCGATACTGCTTCGGCTCAACTGCGGACGAAATTCCGCATGTGCCATTGCACTGGCGATGAGGTCCTGTCGCAAACCGCTGGTGCCGGAATCTTCCGGTTCGTCGGTGTCATACATCAGTGGACTGATCTGTTCGAAACGAATACTGCTGGCAAAGGGACTGGGTGCGTTGGTCCGAACGGCGGTCCAGCGAATTTCTCCACTCGCCACTTCATGCAAACGATCGCGCAAAGCTTCCAGATCAAACTCGTCCTGCAGGCAGGTTCGCCAGGTTTCCAGCAAGACCGGAAAATCCTCGAATCGCTTGACTGTGGTCAGCAGCTTTTTCGCCTGCATGCGGCTCATCCACAGCGGCAGCCGCTGGTTGAATCGGGGTTTTGCGAGCAAGAGACTGCGTTGTGCGCACTCCCTGAATCGTGCGCCGAAATGTCCGGAGCTTTCGAGGGATGCCCGGAGCAGCGGCACAAGATTGTCCGGAGTGACGAGACCGAGGATGAATGCGGCATCGGGCCAGTCGCGACACTGCACCACCACCGCATCGTTATCTGCGAATACCTCCGGTTTCTCCCACCCCTCATTGACCAAAGCCGCACGCAATGCCAGGGCAAAAGGCTGATTAAGTTCACCACCCCAGAGGGTGTGCAGGATCAGCTGGCGAGGCGCGTCAGGGCCGCGGTAGCCATCGGGTCCTCCGGCAGCGAGCTCGATGAGCAGGTGATAACGATCGGGAAGGGGGGCGCCGGTGACCTGCCTTTGAGAAACCAGAAAGTCAGTGAGCGCTTCCGCGCCGCTGTCATCAAATCCCAGGGCCAGAATGCTGGCTTGCAGACCACCAGGGTCACGCTGTGCAAGAAACTGCTCGGCTGACCCGAGAAATCGGCCGATGCGCTCGGAGAAATGATTGTTGCGAAAAATAGTCTCGCTGCGCCAGAACGGGAGCGATGGGGCGGCGGACGCTGCCGGTCGCACCAGCACATCGTTGTGGGTGATCTGTTGTATGGTCCAGCCCTGGGTACCCAGCGTAAAAGACTGGCCGATGGTTGCTTCCCAGACAAACTCTTCATCCAGCTCGCCGATGGCAGCGCCGCCGTCGGACATGCGTAGCGTAAAGTAGCCGCGGTCCGGGATACTGCCACCGCTTGCATACATGGCGAACAGCGCACCCTTGGCGATGCTGACGGTACTCGTGGTGTGGTCGAGATGAAGGCGTGGCCGCAGTTCGCGCAATCGGGCACCGGCAAATCGACCGGACAACATGTCGATGACCAGCATGAACAGTGCGTAGTCCAACTGGCGATAGGCACAGGCTCGGGTGATGACGTCAAACAGCGCAGCCAGGGTCCAGGATTCATGCGCGCACATCGAGATGATGATCTGCACCAGAATATCGAGGGGTGCCTGCTGCAGGCGGATTGGCTCTAGATCACGATCCCTGACCGCGTTTGCCAACACGGCTGCATCGATGAGATCGCGGGAATGACTCGGGTACAACGTGCCACGGCTGGTGGCGCCCACTTGATGCCCGGCGCGACCGACGCGTTGCAGCGTCTGGGCGATGCCAGATGGGGATTGCACCATGACCACCTCATCGAGGGAGCCGATGTCGATGCCCATCTCGAGCGAGTTGGTGGCGACAATCGCCCGCAGCTCACCCGCCTTCAGGCGCTGTTCCACCTCCGTTCTGATCTCCCGAGCCAGCGAGCCGTGATGAGCGTAGGCCACGGTTGACCCTGCAGAATCGTTGATCCGAAGCGTGATCTTCTCGGCGAGCCTTCGACTGTTGGTAAAGAACAGCGTCGATCGATTGTGTTCGACCAGCTCCGCGAATTCCTTACCCAGCGGTTCCCATATTTTTTTTCCTGCAGCCGCGGCCTGACGAGCTTCAACAGGGAAACGCACCCGAAAGTCGATCTTTTTCGCCGAGCTGACTGCAATTGTCGTGATCGGGCGTGGTTGGTGCTGATCATCAAAGGCAGCCACCCAGCTGGCGACCAGTTCTAGAGGATGAACGGTGGCGGACAGGGCGATACGCTGGAATTCACCAGCGATAAGCGCCAGGCGTTCCATGCTGACGCTCAGCTGCGCGCCACGGCGGTTGTTCACCAGCGCATGCACCTCATCGATGATCACGCAGCAAACCGAAGCCAGTGAGGCACGACCGCGAACATTGGTCAGCATCAGGTGCAGGCTTTCCGGTGTCGTGATCAGGATATCTGGTGGTTGCCTCAGCATCCGTTGTCGATCCGCGGTTGACGTGTCACCGGACCGAACACCGACCGTGATCGGTGGCAGATCCGGATATTCGCGCAAAGCCGCCAGGGGCTCGGTGAGGTTGACGCGAATGTCGTTGTTCAGGGCTTTGAGCGGTGAAACATAGACCACACGCGTTTGGCCCGTGGTGAGGTCGCCGGTCAGGAAACGATTGATGGACCACAGAAATGCGGTCAGCGTCTTGCCACTGCCGGTGGGCGCAGTGATCAGTGCGTGCCCGCCTTTTGCGATGACCGGCCAGCTCTCGGCCTGCACACTGGTCGGCGACGCATGGCGACTGGCGAACCAGCGCTGGATCATCGGGTGAAAAAGAGCAAGGGGGGACGGGTCGGACATGGCTGGATTATCGCGACTTGAGCGCCCATCGCGCCAGCGCAGTGCAGCATCCAGATTGTTATAGTGCCGCGATGTACCAGCTTCTACTCTTCATCCGCACGGCGATCGGCCTGTTTACAGCAGTGCTCGCGACCGCACTGTTGAATCAGTATCTGATGATGCCGCCGCTGGCAGCGCTGTGGTTGGTCCCCTCCATCGCCGGTCTGTGCGGCGGGCTTGCCTGTTCGTCGCTCTCACCCAGTCAGGGTGTCGAACTGGCTGCGACCTGTGGCGCCATTCTCGGGCTGGTGTTGCTGGTGCCGTGGGGCCGCGGGAGTGGATGGGATTGGCACGCACTGATGGTGATACCGGGTTTCATTGCCGGTGCGTTGAGCTGGGTGATGATGGCCCGCTGGTTACAGAATCGCTGATCCAGGCAGCTGGTGGGCCGATGCAACAGGAACAATCTGGACATTCACGACAATCACCACGACAGGCCAGCAAGTCGTCGGAACAAAACGCGAGGGGAGCTAAACAAACCATGGCAGCATTGGCAGCGCACCTTCAAGCAGGTGATCGAATTTTCGTTTCCGGCAGTTCAAATGAGCCGACCGGTCTGCTGGCTGCGCTGAAGACGCTCGACCTGCCGGCGAATCTGCACTTCATTCAATTCCCGATTGCTGGCTATAACGGTGAAGACTTCACGGCATGGCAACCGACGTTCGAACAGACGACATTTTTCATGACACCTGCCCTGCGTCGTGCAGCGCCCTCAAGATTGCACTTCCAGCCGATGCAGATGCGGCATGTTTATGACTATCTGGCGAACGGTGTCGATGTGGTCCTGACACAGGCTGCTCCTGACCATCACGGCGAACTGCGCTTTGGTCCGAATGTCGACTTTTTACAGGCCGCGATGCAGTCGGCACGTGTTGTAATCATCGAGGTCAATGCCGCTGTGGTCGCCCCGGCTGGCGGTCTCGCGGTTGATCGTGACCTCGTCACGACGATACTTGAGACTGAAAGAACGCCGCACTATGCGCCACCAGTGACCATTGATGACGTGTCGCGCCGGATCGGCCAGCAGGTGGCAAGCCTCGTCCGTGACGGAGATTGTCTGCAGACCGGCATCGGCGCCATTCCCGCTGCCATTCTTGACGCCCTGGGTGATCGCAATGATCTCGGACTGCACGGTGGATTGATCGACGACGGTGGCATGGCGCTGATCAAGCGGGGCGTCGTCACAGGCAGACGCAAGAGCATCGATGCAAACCAGCACATTACCGGCATGGCGCTTGGTTCTGCGCAACTGTAC
Source organism: Klebsiella pneumoniae (assembly GCA_945878745.1). GTDB lineage: Bacteria > Pseudomonadota > Gammaproteobacteria > Pseudomonadales > Azotimanducaceae > SYFY01. Next base: position 6,011 of record CAMDVY010000018.1, read on the forward strand.
GAGTGGCTGGCCAATGAACCGCGAGTGGTCTTTCGAGGCGCCAACTACACCCATGAACTGAGTATCTTGCGAACCATCGACAATTTTGTGTCGGTGAATTCAGCGGTGGAGATCGATCTCTTTGGTCAGGTGAATGCCGAGTTCGCGGCCGGGCGCCAACTCAGTGGCACCGGTGGTGCCGTCGATTTCATGCGTGGTGCCAGGGCCAGTCGAGGCGGGAGATCCATCGTTGCACTGCCAGCCACCGCCAAGGATGGGGAAGTTTCACGGATCGTAACGAAGGTAGAACTGGTGACTGCTGCCCGTACCGATGTCGATATCATCGTTACCGAGTTTGGCATTGCGCATCTGCGCGATCGGTCGACCAAAGACCGCGCAGCAGCCCTGATTGAAATCGCCGCGCCCCAATTCAGGGATGCGCTGCGAGAACAGGCGCACGCAATTTCCTGAACTGCGGGTAGTTGGTCACAAAACGCCCAGCTGCAGTCTATGCAGCTTCTGCAGCCTCCCTACAATCGCATCCATTCTCGATTCAAAGCAAGACAGGGAGTCTACTTCGCCATGGATTACGTTGGCATCGATCCGGTAGTTGGGCTCGAATGCGCCAGTTGCAAGGACATTACCCGCCTGCCATACAGCGAGCTGTTGTGCTTGGTGGGCGACGCCGAGCAAGTGGAATGCAAAGCATGCCATCGCAAGATGCTGCATGACTGGACCACCATCAATGTGGTGCAGAACATCATCAAAAAACGGATGCGCCAGGCCAATGAGGCCAAGGAGCGGCGTGAGCGTCAGCAGGGCAGTTATTGAAACGGCTCTGCTTCTCGCGCGCCAGCGAATTCATCAGACTTTCCCGCGTCAGTCAGGCAAACCGAGTACTCGTTTGGCAATGATGTTTCGTTGAATTTCGTTGGAGCCGCTGTAGATCGACGCGGCGCGATTGCCAAGCCAGGTGCGGGTCCACTCCAGATCGTTTTCCAATCCTGAATTCTCCGCTACACCAAACCCGGCGGTGCCTTTGAGCTCGCACATGAGCTCCGATTTTTCCTGCTGCAGTTCTGTGCCGTACATCTTGAAGATCGACGTGGCCGCGCCCGGTGTGCTGCCGTCTGAAGCCTCTTGAACGGTCCTCATTTGAGTGAGTCGAAAGGCGTGCTGATTGATGTTGTGTGTGAGGATGCGTTGCCGCCAGGCCGGATCGGCAATTTGTCCGGAGGCTTCGCCAATATATTGACGCGCGGTGTCGAGCAAAGAGCCACTGGGTCCAATCGCTCGCCCCCCGACCAGTGAGGCCATGCCACTGCGTTCGTGTTGCAGAAGGCGCTTGCCTACCGTCCAGCCGCGATTGAGTTGACCGATCAGGTCTTCTTTTCGCGCCATGGCATTGTCGAAAAAGGTTTCACAAAAGGGCGAAACACCGTTGATGAGCCGGATCGGTCTGACACGTACGCCGGGCTGATGCATGGTCAGCAATACAAAGCTGATGCCATCATGTTTTGGGACATCCTGGTTGGTGCGGACCAGACAGAACATCCAGTCCGCGTACTGGGCGCCGGAGGTCCATATCTTCTGGCCGTTGATGAGAAAGTGATCGCCGGCGTCGTCGGCTCGGGTGCGCAGGCTCGCCAGATCAGAACCAGCGGAGGGTTCGCTGTAACCCTGACACCAGGCAAATTCACCGCGCGCGATGGGAGGGAGATGACGCGCTTTTTGTTCGGCGGTACCGTGTTCCAGCAGCGTCGGTCCGATCATGACGACACCCATGCCGGTCAGCGGCGGACGCGCGTTGATGCGGCGCAACTCGTCAGCGAGGACCACGTATTCCTGAGTGGTGAGACCCGCACCGCCGTATTCACGTGGCCACGTGGGGACCGTCCAGCCCTTTTCGGCCATGCGCTTCAACCACAGTTGGGTATCAGCGTCAGCGACCTTGAGAATTGTGCTGCCGGTTGATATCGGGCCATCGCCTTTGGCGCCGGCTGGGCAGTTTGCGGCCAGCCAGTCACGGGTTTCCATGCGGAAAGTCTGCAGATCGCTCATGATGTCCCCTTGTGCTCCCAGAGCGTCGTATTCTGCAATGAAGGTGGCGGTCCAAACCACTACAATCCAGGCGGTCCCCGGGAAGGACGTCATGACAGACGCATCACCAGTAACCGAAATTCATTGGTCTGGCGTGCGAGTCGTCCCAACCGCGTTGCATTGGCTCGATTTCGTTGCTGGTTAGGTGGAGACAGAAGAACAACGATGTGTGGCAGATTCAACATCACGTCAGATCCGTTGGCACGTTTGTTGATGGAGCTGGTCAACATGCCCTACGAGGGGCGAGACAACTTCAATGCGGCACCAACCGAGAAAATTCCGGTGGTGCGTATTGCACCGCTAGGTCATGAGCGGGCGGGTGAGCCGGAGCTGGTGCCGATGCGCTGGTGGTTGACACCGTACTGGGCGAAGGAAGTATCCAGCAAATATTCGATGTTCAATGCCAAGTCGGAAACTGCCGCGACCAGCCCGGCGTTTCGCGAGCCATTTCGCAAACGCCGGTGCGTGGTGCCGGTAACGGGTTTCTACGAGTGGAGTCGGGGGCAGGCAGAGAAGGTGCCCTACCTCATCAAACCCAGCCGTCACGGTGGGTTGTTGCTGGCAGGTTTATGGGATCACTGGCGTAATGCCGAGAGCGGTGAGGAGCTGCTGAGTTTCACGATTCTGACCGCGCCAGCCCATCCGGACTTCGTGTTCCTGCACACCAGACAGCCGGTCATGATGTCGATTCAGGAAGCGCGCCGATGGCTGGAACCTGAGATACCCACTGTGGAAATGACTGACTTGTTTGGCTCGCGGCTGCCGATGGCTCTGGATCTCGTGCCCGTGTCAGCCTATGTAAACAATGCTCGGAACAAGGGTGCACAAGCGGCCGCTGCGATTGGCGAGCCCATTCATCTTGGAGGCGCGGAAGGCTGATGTTGTTGGGCAAAGGCGAGTGGCAGGGCAAAGGCAGTGTGTTGTTCGAAGGGCGGAGCCTTGGCTTGCCCGTAACGGCCGATCTCAAGATCGAGCATGAACCCGAAGCGCTGGTCATCACCGGGACGCTGTCGGTGGTCGGGCACGGGATTGATGAACTGTCGGCCAGAGTTGTGGAAAACGAGTCAGGTACCTACACACTGGATGTTTTCCACCGAGGCGCAAGGCTGGACGGTACCGGCAAATTCGAGAGCGAGCCGAATCATGCCATGCTTTGGAATGAACCCGGAACGATTGTCGTGTCGGTGTCCTTGTTTGGTACGGGCAAAGGTATTGGCTGCCGCGGGTTTCTGCGCGAGCGCGGTGCGGTGCTGACCTGGGAAATTGCCTTTTCCCAGGCTCAACCAGAGCGCAGTGGTGCGAACGTCGTGTCGATGTTCAAACGACGTCGCTGATTTCCCCTCGGTCTTTTCCTCTCTGCCATCTTCCCTCGAAGCCGGGCCGGAGTTGCAGCCGTTAGAGAGAATCCGTTTCGAGATTCAACCAGGCGATCTGCTCCGCGGTCAGCTTGAGCGAGATCGCTTTGATGCAGCTGTCCAGTTCCCAAAGGGTGCGTGGACCAATCAGCGCGAACACCGGGAATGCCTGCCTGAGCACGTAAGCCAGCGCGATGTTGATGGCACTGGTGCCAAGGCTGTCAGCCAGACTGAACGCGCGACGTCGCCGTTCGAAGTTGTCTTCAGCAAACCAGGTTCGCTGCAGCTCATCGATGGTTGGCTCGACGCGGGTACCTGCCCCTGCCCGTTGTCCCTGTTCGGCAAGCACTGCATCAACCCAGGGTGTAAAGAACCCTCGTGCCTGGGATGACCATGGCATCAGTGCTGTGCCGCTGTCTTTCAGGTACGACCGAAACGCTGCGTCCCATGATGATTCGACACCAGGCCAGATCGGCGTAACCATACGCGCCAGAGAGAGATTGTTGGATACGGCCGAGAATCCCTGTTTTCCGTTCTCACGGGCATAGGCGTTTACTGCCTGCACTCTTGGCAGCGTCCAGTTGGACCCTCCGAATACCCGAATCCGGCCACGTGCAACTTCCGCGTTCAGGGCATCAACGAACTCTCCCACCGGAATATCCGTGTTGTCACGATGCAGGAAGTAGACATCCACATAGTCCGTCTGCAGGCGTTCGAGGCTGACATCCAGTTGTGGACCGATCTGGTCCGGAAAACAGTGCGGTGTATGGGCGCCTTTGCCGATGATCACCATGTCCGAGCGGATGTTGCGTTGTGTGTGCCAATGACCGAGCAGCTTCTCCATGGAGCCATTGCCATAGACGAAGGCCGTATCGAAGGCGTTGCCGCCAAGATCGAAGTAGTGATCCCACATCACGGCTGCATGACTTGCGTTTGGCTGGTTGTCACACCCCATGACCAGGTGGGCCATGTCTTGCGCCAGACCTTTCACCGCACTGCGGGTGACCAAGGCATCGGGAGCTGCGGGATTGCGCAAGGCGACCAGCGGCCCACGATGGGTTTCGGGCAGCTCCTGCTGATACTCAAGACCGATTTCTGCGCGCCAGGCGTCGAGAACCCTGGCGTTGCCCAGCGAGTCCTGCGATGACATGGCCGGTGATTCCAGCTTGCCCGCGGCTATGGCCTCCGCCACGGCTTCGACTTCGAGCACGTATAGCGGTTTGCTGATGCCGCTGATCTGTTCTGTTCGTCCGAAACTTGAGAGTTCAAAGCGCCATTGTCCTTCTGCATCGGCAGGCAGCCAGGGGTTGGGCAAGTGGATATGGCCCTTGCTGCCACTGATGCGTGCACTGTTGTCCAGGCCGATTCGAATGCCTGTCGCGACCTGTGCGCTCACGCCATTGGAGAATCCAAGCAACGCGGTAGTCCACTCGTCGACACCGGTGCTCCCAAGGTGGCCATGCGCTTTGACGGTGCCTGGTTCTTCGTTGAGAAGGAGTCGCGCCAGTGAAACGGGATAACAACCGACGTCGAGAATTCCGCCTCCGCCTAAAGCGTTGGCGAACAGGCGAGAGTCGAACAGGCGAGAGTCGACGTCGACAGCAGTCTGATAACCGAAGTTGGCGCTGATGTGCCTGATCTCGCCAATGGCTCCGCCAGTGATCAGCTCCCTCACGATGCGGGTTTGTGGATGGCAGCGATACATGAAGGCTTCCATCAGGAATCGTCGGTGTACCCCGGCGGCATGTGTCATGGCCATCACTTCTGCAGCGTTCAGACCCAGCGGCTTTTCACACAGCACGTGTTTTCCTGCCGCCAGCGCCTTGATTGTCCACTCGGCGTGAAGTGGGTGGGGTGTCGCGACATAGATGACGTCCACAGACGGGTCGGTGATCAGCGCGTCATAGGATCCGTGCGCAGTGACGTTGCCATATTGGTCAGAAAAGGTCCTCGCAACGGAGCGATCTCGGCTTGCGACGGCGGTGAGGCGATTGCCCGGTGTTGTTGTGATGGCCGCTGCCAAAGCATGGGCGATTCGCCCGGTGGCGAGGATTCCCCAGTTCAAGGTCATGTGATTTTCTCGTTGTTTCTTCGGGACGGAGATGATCAGGTGATGGTCATCGGTAGAGTGCAATGAGAACAGGGAAAGCCGACAGCCTCAAGTCTGGTGGTGTCTCAAGGTCGCTGGTTCGGACCGGGGACGATGGCAGACTGACCAGGTCGGCACCGGTGGTGTCCCACCTTTTGCGTGCAAGCGCGAAATGGTGATGAGCGTCACACCGTGGTTATCGTCTACAGATCACGCCACAAAGTCGTTATCTACGACAAGATTCGATGACGCCGCATCTCATAGGATGCAGCTGTCGCCGATGATCGGCACCGTTTGCAAAACACCGCATGAGCAACACCATCGTCAGGATCGCCCTGGTAAACATGCTACTCGCTGGCATTTTTGTCGCCCTCATTACCCTTCAAGTGGGAAGCGCAGGCACTGCGGCGATTGTTCTGGGTGGGTTGGCGCTGCTGGTCAATGCGGTGTTCCTGATGAGCCCCAGGTCCAACCCAAATGCTGTAGCTCCGGCAGAAGCGACCGGCAAGTCGACTGGGTCAGGATCCGAGCCCATGGCGCGTACGCTCAGTTCAGCTGAAGCAGCCAGGCTGCCACAGCTGCGCAAACAGAAGGTCGAGGAGCCCCATGAAATGCCTCCCTGGTTGCGGGTCAAGGACAACATCGTCATGACCTGGGAAGGCAAACATCATGTCGCGCCCATCAAAGGGGAGGATCCCTTCGAAGTAGCTCAGCGGCTGCACGCGCGGCTTCGTGCTGTCCGGCATGCTCAACCTGATGGAAAGGTTGACGACGCTGCCGTTGGATCCAGTCATTCCTGATTCGGCTTGTCCGATCCAGCCATCAAGTAGCTGAATTTCCGGATGGATCGTCAGCGATCTGGAACCAGCCGAATCGACATGACCTTTTCAGCATCGACCTGCGCCCGGCTCCACAACAGCGGAAAATCGAGATCGTTCGCCCAACCTTCCAGCAGGTTTGCATAAAATGGTGACCGTGGGTCACCCGACTGACCCGGGGCATTGGTCATTCGTGCTGCATCCCAGTTGCCGACGTCGAGCACCATCCGCCACGATGCGCCGGATTTGACTTGGAAGTCGTTTCCTGAAAACGAGGTACTGTTGACCGTATTGCCCGAACCGCCGCGTTCGCGGATGCGCATGCCAAAGCGCTTCTGGTTGGCGGCGTCGAGTCGAGGCAGCAGGGGGTGTGCAAACCGGATCTGGTGCAGCTTCCCCCAACGCCAGATCGAAGGATCATTGCCCAGCTGATTGTGGGCTGACGACCACGCCGAGGACAAACTGTGACTGACAAGGTCTCTAACGTTGATGCCAGGCTTCGCACCATCCAGGACGTTTAGCACGGTGAACGGGTCGAGTGGCGTCAACAGATTTGCGTGCTTGCCGCCGACAGCATTGGCGACGGCCGGTGTCAACTCGGCATAGACCCAGATAGCCCATAGTGCGGCTGCTGCGGCGTCACGAGTCAGCACCCGATCCCAGGCGGCCAGCATGGCCCCGGCTTCGCCGGACTGAGCAATATCCGGCAGGCGGCGAAGCACTTCATCGGCAAGCAGTTCGTGGTAGTCGCGCTGCAGCGCGGCAGAGTCTGCTGGCGAGTGCTGGTTATCCGCAGCCAGAGACAGCCACAGCCGCTGGTAACGCCATGGAGCGGACCACTCAAAACCGAGGCGATATCGATCGATGTTGAAGTCAGCAGGCAGATTCATGGAATTCGCCGTGCCGGTGAAGCCGCGTTCCGGATTGAACTCGGTGGGCAAAGCGTCCATGTCGGCAAATCCTGCCCACTCATGGCGACCGTCCCCGGGCACTGGTAACAACCCGTCCCACGTGTTGCGTATCGGTGTCAAACCGGCTGCCTTGTAGCCGATGTTGCCGTCGATATCGGCATAGACCTGGTTTTCACTGGGAGCACCCCATCGGTTCAACGCCGAGGAGAATTGCCGCCAGTTGCTCGCGCGCATGTACTCCACCGAGCCGAAATAGGGCGACATTCCCGGCTCGAGCCAGGCTGCACGAACGGCCCAGATCCGTTGATTGTCCTCCCGCACGATCGGGCCATGGCGTGTAAATCGGTAGGTCACCTGCGCGTCTGTACTACCACGAATCCTGATGGTGTCCGTCACGACACGAATCGGCTCGACGTGATCGGCGTACCGGTAGCCGCTCTTCTCTCGGCGGTAGAAATAGAGATCTTCCTGATCGATGGGAAAAATGGTCAGTCCGAAGGCAATGCGTTCATTGTGGCCGATGGAGATACCAGGCAGTGCCGGCTCACCGGCGCCAATGACATTCAGGTCCGGTGCAATGAGATGGGCGATGTACCGCAGGGATGGCACCGCGTGTGCCCGGTGTGGGTCATTGGCAAGAATGGGTCGGCCGGTACTGGTCCTGGACGGCGCCACCACCCAGTTGTTGCTGCCGGTGTCGGTCTCCAGTGCCATCGCCTGAGCGATGACTGCTGTTTCCGCGGCCGGCTTGAAAGTGACCGGTGCCGTCGCCAGAAGATAGTCGTTCAGGACGTCGGCGGGTACCGCGCACGGATCAAGACCTTCCGGGACGGTTGTCTGCCACTGTGGTTCAAGTTTCTTCCAGTCGGCGGCCAGTTCCAGACCACCCGCACATACCAATTGCGCCCGTTGAACTTCCTGCACGACGTTGCGCAGCAGCCCATGGCTGCGGATTCGCACGACGTCTTCGGCCGCCCATTTCGACGGCTGGTAGTTCAGCTGCTGGAATTCTGGCGGCAACAGATCCGGTTGTTGTGCGGTTTGGTCAATCCACGCGTTGATGCCGGCCACGAATGACTCGGCGATACGCTTGGCATCGGATCCGTACGCGAGCCACTCGCGATACATGTCACCGCGATAGAGAAAGAGCCGGGCTGCTCGATCCTGTTCGAGATACGCAGGTCCAAAGACTTCAGACAGCTGACCAAGACCGCGGCGCCGCCACAGATCGATTTGCCAGAGGCGATCGCGAGCCGCGTTGAAACCCTGGAGAAAAAACGCATCGTAATGCGTGCCTGCATAGAGATGTGGTACGCCATACCGATCGACGATGATCTCGGCCGGGTGTTCCAGCCCTGCAACGGTCATGGCGGCGGGTGTCGGGATTACGGAGACTGCTTTTTCCGCATTGACCTGGCCGGGAAGGAGGGTCAGGCAGGCAGCGCCCAGCAAGGCAACTGCCTGTCGAGTCATTTCGAAGATGAAAGGTCGTGTGCGATTCAATCCCAGGTCAGAGCCCCGCCGGTCTGATAATCGGTGACACGGGTTTCGAAGAAATTCTTCTCCTTCTTGAGATCCATGATCTCTGACATCCAGGAGAAGGGGTTCTTCATGCCCGGGTACTGTTCCGGCAGTCCGATCTGAACCAGCCGCCGATTGGCAATGAACTGCAGATATTCTTCCATCATCTTTGCATTCATGCCCAGTACACCACGTGGCATGGTGTCACGTGCATAGTTGATCTCAAGCGCAGTGCCTTCGAGCAACATCTGACGTGCCGACGACTGCATCTCCTGATCCCACAGGTGTGGGTTCTCCAGCTTGATCTGATTGATGACATCGATACCGAAATTCACGTGCATGGACTCATCACGCAGGATGTACTGGAACTGCTCGGCTGTTCCCGTCATCTTGTTACGACGGCCCATGGAGAGAATCTGGGTAAATCCGCAATAGAAGAAAATCCCCTCCAGCACGCAGTAGTACGCAATCAGGTTTCTCAGCAGCACGCGATCATTCTGCGGCGTCCCGGTCTTGAACGACGGATCGGACAGATCACGGGTGTACTTGAGTGCCCAGGAGGCTTTGGCTGCGACCGCAGGCACCTCGTGGTACATGTTGAAGATCTCGCCTTCATCCATGCCGAGGGATTCGATGCAGTACTGATACGCATGTGTATGAATGGCCTCTTCAAACGCCTGGCGCAGCAGATACTGTCGACATTCCGGATTGGTAATGTGTCGATACAACGCCAGTACCAGATTGTTGGCCACCAGAGAATCGGCAGTGGAGAAGAAACCGAGGCTGCGCTTGACGATGGTTCGTTCATCGTCACTCAGACCTTCGGCCGACTTCCACAGTGCAATATCCGCAGTCATATTGATCTCTTGCGGCATCCAGTGATTTGCGCAGCCATCCAGGTACTTCTGCCACGCCCACTCATACTTGAATGGCACGAGCTGATTCAGATCAGCTCGGCAATTGATCATCGCCTTCTGATCAACCGTTACCCGTTCGTAATTGTGCTGTGCAGCAGCTTCCGAAACGGTCTTCGTGGTCGCAACGACAGTCAGTTCGACTGCGGCTCTGACGGGTTGTTGCACCGGCGCGACCACTGTCTCTGCGCGTGGCATCGCCATGGGTGCTGCCTCTGAAACGAGGATGTCTGCAGCAAGCAGTTCCTGTTTCAGTACGGGTGGCAGGCCGCGG
>CAMDVY010000019.1 GCA_945878745.1 Klebsiella pneumoniae
TGGAGGCGCTGGTAGCGGGTGTGCCGATGATCTGTCAGCGCGCGGCGGGTCCGAAGGATGTGCTGGGGGATCTGGGTTGTTTCTACGAATCACCTACCGTTGAATCCATGACAGAAGCCCTGCAGCGCTTCAACGCCACTCCAGGGGATGCCGACGTGTATGCCCGTCTGGCTGGTGAGCGTGTCCAGGCGCATTTTTCGGTCGCCGCGCTGGCTCGCTCGTTGTCTGCCTTGGTGGTCGGAAAATAACTGGCGGCTGCACGCGTCAGAGATAGAAGTCAGCCTTGCCCTCTGGCCGGGTCTTGAAGCGCTTGTGCATCCACAGGTACTGCTCGGGTCGTTCGAGAATGAACCCTTCGATCAGACCATTGAGACGTGTGGCGTCAGTGATGTCGTCACCGGATGGAAACCCGGTGAGCGCTGGGTGAAACGTGATGGACCAGCGTTGTCGTTCCAGGTCTCTCGCCGTAGTCATGAACAACACGGGAGAGTCGTTCAGTCTGGCGAATCGACTGGTGGCGGTAATCGTTGCTGCCGGAACACCGAAAAAAGGGGCGAATACGGAGTGTTTGCGGCCATAGTCCTGATCGGTGGCATACCAGATCGCGCGACCTGCCTTCAGGCGTTTGAGAACCTGACGTATGTCCTCGCGTTCGATCACGCCGTCGAAAAACCGTTTGCGGCCAGTGAGCTGTAACCACTCCCAGGCCGGATTTTTGTTGTAGCGATACATCACATCAAAGCTGCCGAGACGTGCCATGGGCTGACTGATCACATCCATGGTGGTGAAGTGGGCGGCAAGAACGAGCACACCGCGACCCTTGCCTAAGGCGGCGGCGTAGTGCTCGGTACCCATCACATCGATGCGAGGCGTCAGGTCCCGTGCCGGATTCAGCCAGGGCAGCATGGCCTCAAGCGCGCCTAGTGCGGTATGCACAAAGTTGTCGCGCAACAGCTGATGTCGCGTGGCCGGATCCAGCTGTGGCAGGCACATGGCCAGATTGGTAGCGGCAGCCTGTCGTCTGGAACGTGCCAGATGGAACAGCAATCGTCCAACAAGCCGTCCAACGAAGAACAATGCTGGAATCGGCAGCCGCGCAATACACCAGCCGATGCCGATGGCGATCCAGGCTGGCCAGACCGCAGGTGCGTAATATGGGGGAGGAGGGGCATGGCGTGGCATGGGCGGCACTTTATGTCATCGGACACAGCAGGCGAAACAGTGTTCTGCCCGAACTCCACCTGCCTTGTTAACATGCTCCTTTCTGATCGAGAGCCTTCTCATGCAGGATTTGCTGCTTCCATCTTTGCGTGACACGCATATCGTCGTGATCGGTGACGTCATGCTCGATCGATATTGGCACGGTGAAGCACGTCGGGTGTCCCAGGAGGCACCGGTGCCGGTAGTTGAGGTGCAGCGGGAGGAGGATCGGCCCGGTGGGGCGTCCAACGTTGCGATGAACGTGGCCAGTCTTGGCGCGCGCTGCACGCTGATTGGTGTGGTTGGGGACGATCCAGCAGGGAATTCTCTTCGAGGATTGCTCGAAGCCGCTGGCGTGGTGTGCGAATTCATCACCGCTCCGGAGTTCACGACTATTCTCAAGCTGCGCCTGGTGAGCCAGCGCCAGCAGCTCATCAGAGCCGATTTCGATTCCCAGGTGCCTGATGTCACCGGCCATGTGCTGGAGCGACTCAGGCCGTTGCTGACGTCCGCTGACGTACTCGTTATCGAAGACTACGACAAGGGTACCGTCGCCAATCCGGAATCACTGATAACGGCTGCCCGCGCCGCCGGGGTGCCGGTGGTGGTGGATCCGAAGTCCAAGAGTCTGGCCCGTTACACCGGGGCCGACATCGTCAAGCCGAATGATCTCGAGTTTCGCGCTGCCACCGGGCAGTGGACGAGTGAAGAGGTCTTCAGCGCGCAGGCAACACTCGCCTGTCAGCAACACCAGATCGGTGCACTGGTCATTACGCGAGGCAGCCGAGGCATGTCCGTCGTGACAACGGAGCAGGGTGTCGAACACATTCCCGCGCATGAGGTGGAAGTGTTCGATGTCACCGGTGCGGGAGATACTGTTGCCGCTTTGTTGGCAGTGGGTACCGCGATCGGCTGGAACGTTCGCCAGAGTGCACGACTGGCCAATCTTGCTGCCAGCCTCGTGGTTGCGAAGTCAGGCACGGCGACCATCAGTGGACCAGAGCTTGCTTATGCCTTGGCACGTCGCGCCGGACGTGATCGTGGTGTGCTGTCGCGCGAGCAACTGAAGGCGACGGTCGCAGCGGCGCAAGCTCTTGGTGAACGCATCATCTTTACGAATGGCTGCTTTGACATTCTTCACGCCGGGCACGTCACCTACCTTGAAGAGGCGCGGGCGCTGGGAGACCGGCTCATCGTTGCGGTCAATGACGATGCGTCGGTTCGTCGCCTGGAAAAAGGTCCCAATCGGCCCGTCAATACGCTGGATCGGCGCATGCGTGTTCTGGCTGGCTTGTCAGCCGTCGACTGGGTGGTCAGTTTTCACGAGAACACACCCGAAGCGTTGCTCCAGCTGTTGTTACCCGACGTGCTGGTCAAAGGCGGCGACTACTCTGAAGACGCCGTGGTTGGTCATGACATCGTGCGTGCGTATGGCGGTACTGTGAAGGTACTGGGTCTGGTTGAAGATACCTCAACCACAGCGATCATCAGGCGCATTCAAGACTTGTAGGAGGTCTCCTGATCGCGATCCGTTGACGCCGTGACCTTGTAGGAGCGATCTCCTGATCGCGATTGTTGGCATCATCGAAGATCGCGATCAGGAGATCGCTCCTACACCTCGTATGGCGCGATCATCTCGGCATTCGCCGCCAGATGCTCAGGGTTGATCGTCCCGGTGACGATGCAGGACACCCCGGGAATTTTCGCTACATCCAGCAGCGCAGCAGGGGAAGCATGGCCGCTGTGCATGGCTTTTTTTATCAGGACACCCAAACCGGCCGCATGCGCAGTGGCGATTGCCGGCAGCTCAGCGTCGTAACCTGGATAGACGGTTGCCATCACAACATCAACCGACGAACGCACTGCCGCAAGTATGCCCTCTGCGGTCTTGCCCGACAGGCCAATGGCGCGGATCAATCCCGCGCGCTTCAATTCGATCAGCGTCTGCAGCACTTCCTGCTGTTCGAGATTCGCCACGTCATTCCCATCCGAGTGAATGCTGACCAGATCCAGTTGGTCGCGTCGTAATCGTCGCAGGGAGCGTTCGACACTCATGCGGGTGTGCGTGGCGCTGAAGTCGTGGCATGAGACTCCGCCCTCGAACTCTTCACCCACCTTGGTTGCGACAACGAGTGGTGTGCGGGTCGTGGCCAGTAATCGGCCGAGTCTTTCTTCGCTGTCACCGTAGGCAGGCGCCGTGTCGAATACCGTGATGCCCAGGTCCAGCGCTCGCTTGAACAGGATAGTCAGGGCCGCATCATCGGGACGATCGAAGGCGGTTGGATATTTCAGACCATCTACCCGACCAAACTTGACGGTACCCAGTGCCAACAGGGAAACCTCTATGCCGGTGTTGCCAAGCGTTCGATAAATCACGGCGATGGGATCCAGGGCGGTCGGCCGAGTGCAGGCTTGGGCAGGTCCAGCGTCGGCGCCTCACCACCCTTTGGTGGTGGCAGCAATGCCAGCACTCGATCACCCAGGTCAGGGGTCAGTGTGAGTTTGGTTGGCCAGGCTTGCAGCCAGGCGCCTTGTTGTTCGACAAATGCCTGGTCCGGCCGAGTCCCGGCGGTCTGCAGCGGTTCGGCGCGATCAATCCGCAGGGTCGAGATGCGTGCGTCTTTGGTGTCGATCCACGGTAGGCAATCCGCCAGTTCGCGTCGCGTGAAGTCGATTTGTTCGTCGACGGACCTGTTCACTCCCGAGGTTGCGAGTTGTCCGCCGAGATAGAGGATTCGTCGATCGCCGACATCATGGGTGGTCACCGTGAGGCGCGGTTCGGCGCGACTGATGCGAGTCAGACAGTGGGCGAACAGCGGCGCCTTGATATTGGTTTCCACCAGTACCTGGTGCAGCGGTCGAAGTTGCATCGGAAATCGCCCGGGCAAAAGCGATTGTGCTAGCCCGCCCGCGCCGGCACCGGCGCAATTCACAAGTCTGTGCACGTGCAGTTCGCTGCTGCCTGTTTTGAGAACGACGTGTTCCCCTTCCAGTCGACAACAACGTTCATCGACACTCAGCTGGTAGATCCGGTGCATCACAGGCAAAGCCAGCCGCCGGATCAGGGTCGGCGCATCGATGACGAAGTCATCCAGCTCATAGACCACGCCGGTAAATTCACTGAACGCTGCAGGATAGGTTGATGCCGAAAGCCTGCGGATGCGACCGCGCAGCGAGCGACTGGCGAAGAAGGTGGTCAGCTTGCCAAGCGTGTTGTCGGCAGCAAAAAGATAATAACGATCACTGGCCACCGGCAAGCCGCCGAGGTCGACATCGCCCTTGCCCTCGATGCATGCACGCCAGCGCTGCGGCATCAAAGCGATGGCCTCCGAGGCTGGGCTCAGCAATCCGGCCAGTGCGTACTTGAGCCCGCCGTGGATCATGCCCTGGCTTGCGAGGCTCTGTATGCCGCCGAGATCAGCTACTTCGAAGAGCACAGCGTTGTAGCCTGCGGCCAGTGCGCGATGGAGCGTCCACAGCCCGGCAATACCACCCCCGACGATCGCCAGATCGGCATGTTGCTCTGTAGTCACAGGATGTTGAACGCTCGAAGCGTCATGCGTGGGTGCATCGATTCAGGGGTAGTCCGGGCTAGTATGTTGTGATGGGCGCGATTTTGGAAATATCGGAGCGGTCTCGGTTCATGGCGGTGATTCAATCTTGGTGACAGGTTTTTTCCTGGCGTTCTACCAGCTGGTGCTGTTTTTTGCCTGGCCTCTGGTGCGCGTTCGTTTGTGGTGGCGTGGCCGTCGCGAGCCCGGCTATCGGGAGCGGGTCGCCGAGCGTTTCGGCCATGTGTCCGCGAATGTCCAGCAGGGCGCACTCTGGGTACATGCGGTTTCTGCCGGAGAGACGATCGCCGCGGTACCCATGATCGAACGCCTCGCGCAGGCGAATCCAAACGTACCGCTGCTTGTCACGACCATGACGCCTACCGGGTCTGGGGAGGTCATGCGGCGGCTTGGTGACAAGGTCAGTCATTGTTATGCGCCTTATGACTTCCCTTGGGCAGTTGATGCTTTCCTCGATACGGTCCGTCCCAGAGCGTTGATTCTGATGGAGACTGAACTGTGGCCGAACCTCGTGCTACGCAGTCGCAAGCGGGGAATTCCCGTCGTGCTGGTGAACGGCAGGCTTTCAGAGCGATCCGCCCGTGGTTATGCACGTATCGGCGCGCTGGCCGAAAAGATGTTGAAGGCATTCGACCTCATTGCCTGCCAGAGTGAAGCACATCGGTCCCGATTCCTGGCCCTTGGCGCCAGACCAGACAGTGTGCGAGTGCTCGGTAGCGTGAAGTTTGACCTAGGGTTGAACGATGAACAGCGCGCGGAAGCCGCGAGATTACGTGTGGCCTGGGGTCTGGTTGATCGGCCCGTATTGATTGCGGCCAGTACCCATCCCGGTGAGGAAGAACTGGTCCTCGAGGCTTTCAGCACGATAAGACGAACTGTGCCGTCTGCTTGTTTGTTGCTGGTGCCACGGCATCCGGTGCGTGCAACTGAGGTTGTTGAACTGGTCGTGCGGCGGGTTTTTTCGGTCATGAGACAAGGCGAGCCGGAGCGACGCGCTGAAGATGTCGTGGTGGGTGATGTAATGGGCACGTTGCTGACGCTCTATGGCGTGGCAGATGTTGCCTTTGTTGGTGGCAGTCTGGTCGCTCATGGTGGTCACAACCCAATCGAAGCGGCGGTATGGAGCAAGCCTGTCCTCGTTGGCCCGCATGTCTTCAACTTTCAGGCGGTTGTTGATGGCTTTCGCGAAGCAGGTGGGCTGACGCAGGTGACCGATGCAGCGATGCTGGCCGCGGCCGCATGTCGATTGATGGGTGACAGTGAAGCTTGTGCTGCTCAAGGAGCAGCAGGAGCATCGGTGATCGCGGCGAGCGCAGGCGCGCTCGACCGGACACTTGCCGCGCTTGCCGAGACCCTGTTACTGCGTGCTGAGTAGCGTCAGGCGTCGGACGGGGTTCTTGGGATCAGTGAATGCGTTGAGTTCCTTCAGATCATCGACCATCAGCATGCCTGTGGCCTGCTTCAAGCGCATGAGATTGTTCACGTAGCTGTAGCGGCTGTCGGCGTATTCAAATTGCGCAGCGTAGAGTCGTTGCTGAGCCTGCAACACGTCTACGATATTCCGGGTGCCCACTTCATAGCCGGTTTGTGTTGCTTCCAGAGCGGACTGACTGGATTTGATGGCCTTCAGCCGAGCGCGAACCCGGATGACGTCGGTAGCCACCGAGCGGAAGAGGTTACGGGTATCACGACTGACCGTGAGGCGCTGATCCTGCAGCAGTTCCCGCGCCTGTTCGGCCAGGGCACCCGCTTCGCGTCGACGAGAATGAGTGAAACCACCCGCATACAACGGCAGCTGAAATTCCAGCGCATAGGTCGTGGTATCGATCTTGTTGCCAAGGAACGACTGGCCGCCGGTTGCAAAATGGCTGCGGTTCACCACCCCGTTAATGGTAGGCAGGTGCGCTGCACGACGGGCCATGAGAGTTCGTTCGGCACCACGCAATTGCGCGTCTGCAGCCGCGATGTTCAGGTTGTTCGCCAGCGCCGAGCTGACCCATTCTTCTTCGTTCTTCGGATTGGGGTCGACGATGGGCAGAGTCGATGCGAGGCGACTCAGTTCTTCATGGTTGATGCCGGTCAGCGTGCGCAGAGTCTCGAAGAATATCTCGTGGTCGCCGTCTGCCTGGATACGACGAACCACCGAACCATCAAAAGCGGCCTGGGCTTCAAGCACATCGGTGATTGCAACCAGTCCGACGTCGAATCGCTGCTGTACCTGTTCGAGCTGACGTTTCACCGCAGTTTCTTCAGCAACGCTGGACTCGACCAGATCACGCGCGCGCAGCACGTTCAGATAGGCCTGCACGACACGCACGATGAGATTCTGTTCGGTGGCTTCCAGCTGATGCCTTCCCTGCTCGACGGAGGCTTTTGCGCCACGCAGGTTGTACCAGGCCTCGAGATCGAGAATGGGTTGGGTAGCGCGTATCTGCCAGGCGTGTTCGTTGAACTCCTGGTCGGGAATATCGATCAGCTGCCCGAAGGTCGGGCTGGCTGGATTCGTATCCTGTACAGGCGGAACGGGGAAGCTGCGCTCGGTCCAGGTGGTGGATGCGCCCGCGGTCACACTCGGCAACAACTGCGAACGAGCCTGGGGTACGACTTCCTTGCGAGCCTTGAAGCTCGCCTGGTTGGCGCCCAGAACGGGATCATGGTCAACCGCAGCGCCGTAGACCTCCATGAGGTCCTCCGCGTATGCAGGATTGTTCCAAAGCAGGGGGAGCGTCAACAAAGCTGAAAACAGCAGCAGATTCTTTGTCACTTGGCGGGTGTCCATGTCTCGTACGCCGTTCAGTCTAACAGAGCCATGCAATTGCAGTCGCGGCGCTCGCCCCGAATCCCTGTGAGATGTGAGCGGGTGCACGTTCAGGCGCGGGCGAAAGTGCGTTGATCCCGCACGCGTGAGGTGTCGATCCTTCACTGGCAGACGAGGCTGTCGTGGGTGTTATAGTACCCGGCGCCTTTGCCAACACCTTTGCCAACACTAAGGAAAGAGCGATTCGAACTTGCAGCTGCAGGTAATACGAAAACGTAACCAGACCATGAGTTTGCCGACCAGACGCTACAGTATTGATCTCCCCAGACACATGGCGGTCTGCGATGCCAATTACCTGCGCCTGCAAAAGTTGTTTCCGGCCATGCGGGAAGAAGACCAGGTCGAATTCGCCGTCAGCCCCGGGGATTCGTCCATGCAGGTTCGCCTGCAAGTACTGGAGCGCGGGCCATTCACGACCGTGTTAGGCCTTCTTCATCTCGGGGTCGGCGAGCGCAGCGCAGCGCCAACGTTCAAGATTCGGGTCTATCATGATGCCCGCAGCGCTGAAGTCTTCGAGTACCAGAGGCAGACACGATTTTGTGCGGTCTATGACTATCCCAACCCGCGAATGCGCCAACGGGACGAAAAAGCCCAGGTGAATCTGTTTCTCGGTGAAGTTCTGGCGCATTGCCTGCGGTTTGGTATTGCCAGCACAAGCGCACTGGTGACAATCTCGGGTTGAGCTGGAACCACACGTCAACGGCCGATCCCGACTCACGTGCATGCGCTTGTTGAAAATCAGTAAGATCGCCACCCACGCTCATACCGGGAGTAGAACAGAACAGTGACTGAAGTCCGATATTCCGCAGCTTCGCTGCAGGTTTTGACTGGCCTTGAGCCGGTGCGCCGTCGCCCGGGCATGTATACCGATACCACTCGTCCCAATCACCTGGTCCAGGAAGTGGTCGACAACAGCGTCGACGAAGCGCTGGCGGGACATGCACAGAACATCGATGTGCGCATCTTCAAGGACGGCTCCGCTGAAGTGATCGATGACGGCCGTGGCATGCCCGTTGATATCCATCCGGAACACAAGGTCTCCGGTGTCGAGTTGATCCTGACCAAGCTGCATGCAGGCGGCAAGTTCAACAACGACAACTACCGGTTTTCCGGTGGTCTGCATGGTGTCGGCGTGTCGGTGGTCAATGCTCTGTCCGAAAAACTCCAGGTTGAAGTCAAACGAGACGGCATCATTTATGTGCAGGATTACCGCAAGGGCGAGCCACAGGGCAAGCTGAAAGAAACCGGGACTGTCGGCAAGCGCAACACGGGTACCCGCGTCTGGTTTCTGCCGGAAGCCTCGTTCTTTGATTCACCAAACATATCCGTCAGCCGCCTCAAACACCTGTTGCGAGCCAAGGCCGTGCTGTGTCCGGGACTGCGGTTGTCCATCACCGTTGAAGGGCGCGACGAAGAAAACGAAACCTGGTTTTTCGAAGACGGGTTGGCCGGATATCTGCGTCGTTCACTGGAAGGCATTGACTGTGTGCTGGCTGAGCCGTTCCAGCACTCGGCTGCCGGTAACACCGAGGCGGTGGATTGGGCGATCAACTGGGCGCTCGAGAACGTCGAGCTCACCTGCGAAAGCTACGTCAATCTGATCCCGACACCTCAAGGCGGCACTCACGTCAACGGATTGCGTTCGGGTCTCATCGAGGCGCTCAAGGAGTTCTGTGAGTTCCGCAATCTGTTGCCCAGGGGGATCAAGCTTTCCGGTGAAGATCTGTGGGATCAGTGCTGTTTCGTGCTCTCCGCAAAGATGGCCGATCCGCAGTTTTCCGGCCAGACCAAGGAAAAACTCTCGTCGAGACAGTCGGTCGCTTTTGTCGGCGGTGTGGCCAAGGATGCCTTCAGTCTTTGGCTTAATGAACATCCCCAGGACGGCGCAAAACTAGCAGAGCTTGCCATCAACAATGCACAGCGACGGGCTCTGGCGGGTCGCAAGGTGGTGCGCAAGAAGATCACTGCCGGTCCGGCGTTGCCGGGCAAGCTCGCTGATTGTTCAGGGCAGGATGCCAGCCGTTCCGAGCTGTTTCTGGTGGAAGGTGATTCCGCTGGCGGCAGCGCCAAACAGGCGCGTGACCGTGAATTCCAGGCCATCATGCCGTTGCGCGGCAAGATCCTGAACACCTGGGAGGTTGACGTCGATCAGGTGCTCGCGTCGCAGGAAGTACACGATATCGCCATCGCGATTGGTGTTGATCCGGGCTCTGCGGATCTCTCCAACTTGCGCTACGACAAAGTCTGCATTCTCGCGGACGCAGATTCCGATGGTGCCCATATCGCAACCTTGTTGTGCGCGCTGTTTCTCCGCCACTTCCGACCGCTGGTATCGGCGGGTCATGTCTTCATCGCCATGCCACCGCTGTACCGGATCGACGTGGGCAAGGAAGTTATCTACGCCCTTGATGAAAGCGAAAAGGCGGGTGTTCTGGATCGGATTGCTGCCGAGAAGAAGGGCGGCAAGGTCATCGTCCAGCGGTTCAAGGGCCTTGGCGAAATGAATCCGATGCAGTTGCGTGAGACCACCATGGATCCAAACACCCGGCGCCTGGTACGGCTGACGCTTGCGATCGGGCCGGAAACGGACGAGATGATGGACATGCTGCTGGCAAAGAAGCGGGCAGGTGATCGACGCATCTGGCTGGAGAGCAATGGCGATCAAGCCGTGATCGATTAAACGACCGGCGCATCCTTCCGAAAACAACTGAAACATGGCCATGGAAAACGACACACTGGATCAAGAATCGCTGCCGATGCGCACGTACACGGAGCGCGCTTATCTCGACTATGCGATGTATGTCATCAATGATCGTGCCTTGCCGCACATTGGTGATGGGCTGAAGCCCGTTCAGCGCCGCATCATTTACGCGATGAGTGAACTCGGTCTCGACAATACCGCCAAGTTCGCCAAATCATCGCGCACGGTCGGCGACGTGCTGGGAAAGTTTCACCCGCATGGTGATTCGGCTTGTTATGAAGCCATGGTCCTCATGGCACAGCCCTTTTCGTTTCGAGACCCGTTGATTGATGGTCAGGGCAACTGGGGCTCTCCGGACGATCCGAAGAGCTTCGCGGCGATGCGTTATACCGAAGCCAAGCTCTCGCGATATGCCGCGCTCCTGTTGAACGAGATCAACCAGGGCACCGTTGATGAGGTGCCCAATTTTGACTCGTCGTTTACCGAGCCGAAGTTGTTGCCCGCTGAAGTGCCATTCGTCCTGCTCAATGGTTCCAGCGGCATTGCCGTCGGTATGGCGACGGATATTCCACCACACAACCTGAAGGAGATCGTCGGGGCGTGTGTGCACCTGCTGGACAATCCAAAGGCCACCATGGCGGATCTGATGGCCTTCATCAAGGCGCCGGATTTCCCCAGTCAGGCCGAGATCATTACGCCAACCGCAGATCTTCTGGCGATTTATGAATCCGGGCGCGGCACGCTGAAAACCCGAGCGCGTTATACGCGTGAGGAAGGCGACATCGTCATCACGGCTCTGCCGTATCAATCGTCACCGGCCAAGGTGCTTGAGCAGATCGCAGCCCAGATGCAGCAGAAGAAGCTGCCCATGCTGAACGATTTGCGTGATGAATCGGATCATGAAAATCCGACGCGACTGGTCCTTGTGACGCGTTCGAACAGAGTTGATGCCGATCGGTTGATGAGTCATCTGTTTGCCACCACGGATCTTGAGCGCACTCATCGGGTCAATCTGAACATGATCGGCCTGGATCAACGGCCGCAGACCAAGACCCTGTTGGGTGTGCTGCAGGAGTGGCTCCGTTTCCGGCAGGATACGGTGACACGTCGTCTGCAGTTTCGTCTCGACAAGATCAATGATCGGCTGCACATCCTCGACGGCTTGCTGATCGCCTTTCTCAACATCGATGAAGTGATCCGGATCATTCGTGAGGAAGACCACCCGCGTAACGCGTTGATGGCTCGATTCGGCCTCAGTGAGCGGCAGGCAAACTCGATTCTGGATATCCGCTTGCGGCAATTGGCCAAGCTGGAAGAAATCGAGATTCGTGGTGAAAAGGACCGGCTGGAAGCAGAACGGTCTGATCTCGAGAAGATTCTCGGATCGCGTGCGCGTCTGCTGACTCTGGTGAAGAAGGAACTGCAGGAAATCGCCAAAAAGTATGGCGATGAACGCATGTCGTTGATGGCGAGTGACATCGTCGAAGCCGCGGCGTTCACTGAAGAAGATCTGGTTTCAAATGAGCCAGTCACCATTGTGCTGTCCGACAAGGGTTGGGTTCGATCAGCCAAAGGTCATGAACTCGATCCCCGTGAACTCAGCTACCGGACCGGCGACTCATTCGCGCAGGCGGTGCGTGGGCGTAGCAATGACCTGTTGATGTTTTTCGATACCACTGGGCGCACCTACTACCTGGCGCCACACACGCTGCCGTCGGCGCGAGGCCAGGGTGAGCCGTTGACAGGTCGGTTGAATCCACCGGAGACCGCGCGTTTTGTTGGTTTGGTCATTGGTAACGCGAACACGAAGGTGTTGATGGCATCCAGCGCGGGCTACGGTTTTGTCGGTCGTCTTGAAGACATGCTGACCAAAAATCGGGCTGGCAAAGCTTGTCTGTCCGTGCCAGATGGAGGGCAGGCGCTTCCACCGGTCTGCATCCCGGATGGCGAAGGTTCGTACAGTGTCTGTGCACTCACGAATCAGGGTCGATTGCTGGTGTTCCCGCTCTCGGAGCTGCCCGAGCTGCCACGTGGCAAGGGCAACAAGATCCTCAATATCCCCAGTGCGGACTTCAAGAGCGGCGAGGAGTTTCTGTTAGGCGTTCAAGTTGTCGCCGAGGGACAACATCTGCTGGTTTATGCCGGTCAGCGACACCTGCGACTCAAACGGGGGGACCTGGAGGACTATTCTGGCGAACGCGCTCGTCGTGGCAAACAACTGCCACGAGGCTTTCAGCGCGTGGATGCGATGGCGGTGGAATAACCGAGCAGGACGCCGACCTGCTGGTTCAGAAGCACCGATTGTGATTCGGCCAATTCACTGATGCAGTAAGACGTGCCAGTGATGCTCGCGATATCAGCCAGCATGGGATTATCCAGCGGCTGTGCTACACAACGCTCAGGTTGCGCGAGCGAAGTCATGAAGTCGTGGCTGGCGATCAGCGAATTGTCCGGTGCAAAAGCGGCCAGCAGTGAGGCATCGGCAATGATCTCGGCTCTGACGTCACGGTTTGGAGAGGCCATGACACGATGCAGCGCAAAGCGAAATTGCACGTCCGGATCTGCCTCGGCCAGCACTTCGTTGAGCAGCCAGGCTGCACACACTGCGTTGAAGCCAGCGTCGTCGCTGCTGGCAAACTCCAGCAACAAGCTGGCGCTGACACCGGGCCGAGCATGTCCCTGATAGAGATTGGCAACACGGACGGCCTTCAACATGACGCGCTCACTGATCTCGCGGCGCATCTCGCTGGGGAAAGTCAGCTGGTTGTAGAAGTTGCCGACAACCAGCCAGCGAGGCTCCAGGGGCGCTTCTTCTTCCTCTTCTTCGATCTCAAGCATCGCGGCCTGGCGGCGACGCATCAACAGCAACTCGTGGAGCAGCATGGTCAGGATCGGCGTAATCAACAATAACGCGATAGTGGCGACGAACTGGGGGACTCGGCCCGCAAGACCGAATGCTTCAGCGGTCAGTCGAACGCGCACCACCCCGCTTGTGGTCTGACCGACGCTGACTGAGCGAGTGAATTCCTGATGGTCGTCGATTGCCGACGTCATGTCCCCGCTCTCAACGATGGTTACGCCGGTGACGGTATAAAAACCTGCGCCCAGCACATCCCGCAGACTGGCAAGACGACTCGTCAAGACAAACAGACGCACTGGGTCGGGCGCCAGCATGGACTCCTGCCCCTGCACCGCCAGCGTCTCAGTGATCGAATTGCCATAGTCCATTGCACGGGAGCGCTCAACCGACGAGCCATCCCAGATCAGCCAGAATCCGGTCAGCACAATGGCTGTGCACAGGAGTGAGATCCACCCTGTGGCCTGTTGTCGTTTGACGAGTTCCAACCAAAACGCTAGCGTCAACGCGCGTCGACTCCGGGAAAAAAGCTGTTGTTGAAAAAGATCGTGCTGGTAACAGTCGAAGGCCGAGACCGGCCTGGACTGATGGCCATGTTGACATCGACATTCCGACGATTTCAAGTCCAGGTCCTCGACGTTGGACAATCTGTCATCCACGATCAGCTGGCGCTCGGCTTTTTGTTGAGAGTTGATGCGTCCGCTGAGAACGCCGCAGAGCAGGCGATAACAACGTTGTGCAAGGATGCGGGAGTCTTTGCGCAATTCGAGGCGGTGTCTGCCGAGCGATACGCCGATTGGGTCAGTGCTTCCGGCAAGCCCAGCTACATCATCACGCTGCTCGCGGCGGGTGATCCGGTGGCGGAATTGAATGCGGTCAGCACCATAACCCGCGCCGAGGGGCTCAACATCGAGACCATACGCAGACTCTCGGAGCGGGTGCGTCTGGATCAGGTCGACACGCCGAGACAGAGCATCGTTGAAATGCGGGTGCGCGGTGAACTGGCAGAGCCGGAAAGATTGCAGGCAGCATTGCTGGCAGTGGCAGCCGAGCACGGCTTCGATTTCAGCGTGCAGGCCGATACTGTCTATCGACGGCATCGACGTCTGGTCGCCTTCGACATGGACTCCACGCTGATCAATGCCGAGGTCATCGATGAACTCGCCAAGCTGCATGGGGTCGGTGCCGAGGTAGCAGCCATCACGGAACGGGCGATGCGCGGCGAGCTGGATTTTCAGGCGAGCTTTCGTGCGCGAGTAGCGGCTTTGAAGGGTCTTTCAGCTGAAGCGTTGCAGATCGTCGCCGAGCGGGTGGAACTCAATCCGGGAGCAGAGCGCCTCGTCCGCACGCTGCGGCACTTCGGTTACAAGACGGCGATTCTTTCCGGCGGTTTCCAGTACGTGGGTGAGCACCTGCGCAAGCGGTTGAAGATCGACTACGTCATCGCCAACGATCTGGTGATCCGGGACGGCCTGTTTACCGGCGAGGTTGCCGGCAGCATCGTTGATGCGCGGCGCAAGGCGGAGGCGCTGGCGGAGATTGCGCGTACGGAAGACATTCATATCGCGCAGACCATTGCCATCGGCGATGGTGCCAACGATCTGCCCATGTTGAGCATGGCAGGACTTGGTGTCGCCTATCATGCGAAGCCTCTGGTGCGACAATCAGCAAGCCATGCCATTTCACGTTTTGGCCTGGACGCTATCCTCTATCTGCTTGGATTTTCGGACTACGACCTGCGGCACCTGGAGCACCTGGAGCACGAGACTCAACGAGATTAGGAGGGAAAGAGAATGAGCGACTCCATGCAGCTGCCTCGAATCGTCAGATTCTGGGTGGATGAAACGATCTGCATCGCCCAGCGGCGCTGTGTGCAGGAGGCAGCGGGGCTGATGGAGGATCGAAACGTCAGCGGTGGGCCGTTCATTCTGTCGGACCGGCCATCCAGCACAGTGCAGGCGTTGCAAATTCTGAATGCAGCCTGGGTCTGTCCAGTGGCCGCTTTCAAGGTGGAGCTGGATGATGGAACAGTGCGGGACAGTAACGAACGTTCGTTGAGAGAACTTGGCAAGGCGTACTCGAAGATCGCCGACGCGTGATCAGTCCTCTTCTTCGACGCTGAAATCGTAATCCATTTCTGTTCGGGGCTCCTGCAGGTAGTGGCCCTGAATGTAGTTGGCGCCTGCTTGCCAGAGCGCGGTCAGCTGTGCGGCGCTCTCGACCATCGGCACGATGGTGAACTTCCCTAGTGACTGGAGCTTTTTCAGTATCGGGGAGATCAGGTCGCCTTTCTGACCAAGAGTTCGGATCAATGAGCCGTCGATCTTCACCATGTCTACTGCAACGACGTCCAGTAATTCGAACGGCGTAGTGACCAGCCCAAATCGACCGATTGCAGCCTGACAGTGCATCCGCTTCAGACCAAGGAC
>CAMDVY010000020.1 GCA_945878745.1 Klebsiella pneumoniae
ATGCAATGGAGACCACGGACTGCGTTCTTCCCACTCAGCAAAACACATGGTGATCTTCATCGGGCTGCCAAGCGTTGATCGTTCTGTCCCGCCCGGCTTCGCACCGCCAATGTTTCTCACCAGCAGCCGCACTGCTCGACCAATCGTGGCATTGGCTCGATTGCCCTGCCCCAGTGCGCCGAGCTTCATGTTCATCCCGATGCGATGTCGAATTGGCCCATTGACGACCAGGACGGGGCTGGCGCCCATGGTGGTCGCCATCACCCCATGGATGTTGTATTCATCCGTACAAATCGCTTCAACGGCGGCCAGCACCACCGGCAGATATTCTGGCTTGCAACCTGCCATGACGGCGTTGATTGCAACTTTTTCCACGGTCGCTGCGCCCATGTTCGGAGGCACCACTGCGACAACCTCCTGCGGGTCACGAGTGGTACCAGCCAGCATTCGGATCACCCGCTCAGGAGTGGGTGGCACCAGCGGCAAACCATCGCTGAAACCCTGGTCGAACATGAATTCGAATTCATCATCGAATTGACCCACTTCGATCTTGCGCGCACGCAATGGGCTGTTTTCTGCCTCCGCGCGCAATCGATCTGCGATGACAGGGTCTGCAGACATCGACCCACAACCTGGCCGCCATGCGGGCATGGTCGACCATTGTACCGGCGGTGGTGCGGCACCCAGTTCGCTTGCAAGGTCTTCTACCAGAGCCTGCCATTCAGCTCGCACGAAACCGACCAACTGGATTTTTTCGCGCCCTTCACCATCCGCATGGATCAACGTCGGAACGGTTTCGATGTCGTAGGCAAAGGACACTTTCAGCGTGCTGTCATCCAGCAGTGGTAAACCAAACTCGGCCGTCAACAGTCGATTGCCATCACGATGCTGACCGATCACATGGATGTCGATGGCGTCGCTGAACGCTGCGTGCAGCGCCACGAGCACCGGCATGACCTCACGGCAGGTCGGACAGTCCTCTTTGACAAACGCGAGCAGCGACGGCTTTCGGCCAGGGAAGGAGACAGACTGATCGGCGTCCGTCACGGGGAGAGCAAATGGGGTGAGTGTGCGCATGCCCGGAGTTTACACATTGCGGCCAGCCGTTGGCTGCAGTTTTGCTTCGGATCGCCATCCTTTGGTATGGTGGAGCCGGGGAAGAGAACACACCATCACGGCTTGCAGACTGTGATGGATGATGACCATAACGCAGCGATACAGCAGCGAGAACGATCAGGTGCAGCAGGTAAAACGCGAGCCACCAATCCAACGGAACTCAGAGGAGCCGAAAAGCCCCCAATGGTTTCTCATCTCTGAAGACCACAGTCTGTCCTTGCGCCTCGTCTCCGGCGCGGTCCTCTGCGAAGGTGACGATGGTGAGCTGGTGGTCTCCGCGCAGGATGCCGCACACGCCGCCCGCTTCGATATCATCGAAGACGAGCTCTGGCTATCGTGCGTGTCCGGCAAGGTCAGGGCTGATGGCCAACTGATCGCACATCATCGACGGGTCGAATCGGGTGCGCAGTTGCAGATCGGCATTACCCGCTATTTTGTCGCCGATGCCATCAATGAAGTCATGCCAGAGATACCGGTCTTGCAGAATCGACTGGATGCGACGGATACCCGATTGCCAAAACCGGGCGGCCGTCATTTCCCGGTGTTCTACGAGGGTCCGCTCGAGATCGAAGAGATCATCATTTCGGAAGCCGTCAGCCTGGATGCAATGAGCGACGACGCCACATCTCGACCAACGGAGCCGATACAACCCAACCCACCGCTTTCAACCAGTGAACTTCGTTCGACCCCGCCAACACCCGCGCGTTCGACAGGGATCGGCAGAAATCGGCTGCTGACGGCTCCTGCAATCATCGGCCTGGGCGCAGCCCTCGTTTATGCCAGTTATCAGGTTGTCACGCATGACCCATTGAGCAATCTGGTCGCCGGATCCACGCTCACAACCCCGGCTCAAGCGCTGAAGCAAGCCGACAACTCTCAACACGCCAGCCCAACGAATTCAGGGCCGCCGAATGAGGTGAACGATTCCATTCAGACGGAGTTTGCGCACCTCGCTTGGGTGGACGACATTTCAGTCGCCCACCACGAGCGGATCCTGACCCTCATGAAGACACTGGGTCCACGCGCGCTGGAACCCGAGAACCGTGCCGCACTCGAGCGCTATACAGAGCGGCTGCTGGAGATCAACGATCCCGATCAACTGGAGCTGCTGGTGCTGTCGTTCGGTCGCGCCGTGAGCAACCAGCCCGAGTGGCGAGATCTGCTGGCTCGCCTCGAGACGCGTGTGATCGATTTGTCGAAGATCGCCGTGATCGAAAAAAAACCAGAGCAGAACGAGCTGACTAACTCGTAAGTCGCTGACTCAAAGCAGATTTTTCGTCCCGTCCAGAGTGACACACGTCTCCGTTCAACCCTCGCAGGGCAAACTAGTGCTGGACTTTCATACAGCTGCGGCTAGAATCCTCCCCGCTATGAAACGATACATGCAACATTTCTGGTCCAACTGCCACCGAGCCAACTGCCACCAGGCAAATTTCGGCACGGCGGTATTGGCGCTAGTGGCGCTGCCGACCGCGATTAAATCCGCGGATGCCGTGCGAACCCCAGAGTAAGTCGTTGCATCGTTGTCTCCCGGTGTAGCGCCGGTGAGATGACTCCCCCCCCCTCCCCCGAATCTGTCACCAGCGTTCACCGGGCATAGCGCCAACCGGTTGTCATGCACAGCCATTTTCGGCCTTCAGGCCAGACGGTAACTTTGGAAGGAGACCCGTAATGGAATGGGTATTTGCTTTAATCGCCACCACACTCGCAGTGGGCTATGCAGTATTGCTTGGTCGTGGCATCGAACGTCGTCAGCGCTGGGCGCTGGAAATAGCACGTGCCATGGGTGGTCTGGATGCATGCGCTGCAGAGCGCCTGTTTCGCGATCAGTCTGTGGTTCATGCCGCTGCAGAGGCTGTGGACGAGCCGTCCACAACCTCTGTGGTTGATCGGCTAGCCGCCTGAATGGTCAATCGGAAGGTCACCCAATGACCCATCCAGTTGATCCTCTTCTGACGTCGCGAACGATGTTGCTGGTCTGATCTTAACCAGGTCGCCCCAGCAACATCCCTCTTGCCGCCAGTCCGCGCCCGGGCTTCGTCTGCACTCGTAAATCGTATATAGCCCTGAACAGCTCGCATCGGTAGGATGCCGTCCTCGCCGGGAGGACACATGCTCAATCAGGACCAGCAGTCACCAACATTGTTCAGCGCAGCTACTCGCAGATACGTGCTGAGTATTCTTGTCGTTGTCTACACGTTCAATTTCATCGACAGACAGATCCTCTCGATTCTGCTTGAGCCCATCAAGAACGAGTTGCAGGTCAGCGACACCGCGTTGGGTGCCTTGTCGGGTTTTGCATTCGCACTGTTTTATGCAACGCTCGGTATCCCTATCGCGCGGTTGGCTGATCGAAGCAGTCGTCGGAGCCTTATAGCAGTCGCCCTGGCCATCTGGAGCGGCATGACCGCACTCTCAGGGATCGCGCAAAACTACTGGCAGTTGCTTGCAGCCCGAATTGGCGTCGCCGTAGGTGAAGCCGGGTGCAGTCCTCCAGCCCACTCGTTGATCGCTGACTACTACCCCGCCCACCAACGCGCGACCGCCCTCGGGATCTACTCTCTGGGGATTCCTTTCGGCATTCTCTTCGGCTTTATTGCGGGTGGGTGGATTGAACAGTTCTTTGGCTGGCGGGTCGCGTTCTTCGTCGTTGGACTCCCCGGGTTGGCACTAGCCGTCATTTTCTGGCTGACCGTCCGGGAACCACCCAGGGGTCTCGCTGAAGGACGTGTCGTTTCAGCAGAACAGCCTTCGGTTAAGGAGGCCTTCAACTATCTGTGGAAGAAAAAGTCCTTCCGCCATCTGGCAACGGGCGGCGCCCTTACGGCATTTGTCGGCTACGGGCTAACCACGTGGGCACCCTCCTTTCTGAGTCGTTCGCACGAGATGTCCTCTGGAGAGATTGGCACCTGGCTCGGTCTGATCCTTGGCATCCCCGGTGGCATCGGGATCGTTCTCGGCGGTGTTCTGGCTGACAGGTTCGGTAGTCGTGACACGCGATGGTATCTGTGGATCGTCACCGTCGCCCTGGTCTTGTCCACGCCATTTTCTCTGGCCGTGTTCCTTTCCCCGACTGCCACGGGAGCGCTGCTCTTCCTGATGCTGCCGGTACTGCTGGGCAACTTCTATCAGGCAACCACCTTTTCCCAGACCCAGGGTTTGGTCCCGCTGGGTATGCGCGCCGTGGCGGCGGCTGTGCTCCTGTTCATCATCAACATCATCGGTCTTGGTCTGGGTCCTCAGGCAGTGGGCATCGTCAGCGATCTTCTCAAACCGGAATATGGCGACGACTCGATTCGATATTCCCTCATGATCTTTTCACTGGTCAATTTGTGGAGTGCCTGGCACTACTACCTCGCCGGCAAGTACCTGAAGGACGAACTCATCACCAGCGGTTAATCGAGCGTCGGCAGAGGTTTGTCGAGACTGTGAGTAAAGCCTCGTCACTGTACCGTCTGGATGGTACAGTGACGATATGAACGGCCCGACCACGACACGCCAGAAGATCCTTGAAACCGCGGTCAGCATCGTTGACACCAAGGGCGCCGCTCATCTGACGATCGATGCCGTCGCTGCTGCAGCTGGCCTGTCCAAGGGCGGTGTGCTGTATCACTTCCCCTCCAAACGCGCGCTACTTGAAGCGATGCTTGTGCTTTTGATGGAGACCTCGGCAGAGCGGATCCAGAAACTGCGCGAAGAGCCGCAGGCTCAGTTACAGCCGACACTCGGACCGATGATCCAGGCAGAGCAGGAACAACAACCAAAACAGCGCGCCATGGCGCTGGCCATACTTGCCGCAGGCGCTGAAGATCCGACTCTCCTCAATCCGGCGAAAGCGTTCATCGCTGATCGCTTCCGCGAAGCAGGCAGTCACACATCGGACCCACAACTGGCCCATATCCTGCTGTTGGCTGCGGAAGGTCTGCGATTCCTCGACATGCTGAATCTGATTCCCGAGGAGATCGCCAATCGAGAAGATTTTTTTGACCGGCTGTTACAACTGGCCCGGAAACTGCCGCGATGATCGTTCGCCGCCCGTGTCTGATGCTGATGCTGCTGATGTTCCTCACGAGTCTCTCGGGATGTTCGCAGGAAGCGCCTCCGGAAATCGTGGACCAATCGGTCAGACCGGCACATGTCCTGCAGATCGCCACGTCGGTCGGCGAGCGCGCCTATGAGTTTGTTGGTCGAGTCGAAGCCGCACAGTCGATCGACCTGAAGTTCGAAGTGGGCGGCAGGATCACTCACCTCGTTGCACGCGAGGGTGAAACGATCCAGACCGGCACGCTGGTCGCTGCCCTTGATCCACGAGAATTCGATCTGGCGGTACGCGAGGCCCAGGTGCAGAAACAACTCGCAGTACAGGATCTCGAGCGCAAGCGCGCACTGTTGACCAAGCGTGTCATATCACAGTCCATTGTGGACGATGCAAAGGCACTGTTTGATCTGCGCCAGGTGCATCTGGAACAAGCACGCAAACGGTTGACAGAGACGGAGATCCACGCGCCTTTCGATGCCTACGTCGTGCAGCGTTTCGTCGACAACGCCGTCGTGGTTCAACCTGGAGATCCCGTCGCACGGTTGTCAGATCTTGGCGAGCTCGTGATTGCCGTGAGTATTCCCGAACAGCTGTTCGCCACCGTCAAGACAGCCGACGTCCACTCGATCACCGCCACCTTTCCCTTCATTCCCAACGAAGAGTTTCCGCTGCAGTATCGAGAAAACCGGGGTGAAGCGGATGCAGTTGCGCAAACGTACGACGTGACGCTGACCATGCCGCCACCCAAGGAATGGAACATTCTGCCGGGTATGACCGCGACCGTGCGTCTGGTGCTGGAAGGGACAACGACTGCCAGCCAGATCCTCGTGCCTGACACGGCAGTGACCAGCACTGCCGATGGCGTCACCGCGGTCTGGGTATTCGACCCGGAGACTGAACTCGTCGCGCAGCGCCTGGTACTCGTCGTCCCGCAGGCGGCCGGGCAATACCAGGTGATGAGCGGTCTCTCCGATGGCGAGTGGATTATCGCCATGGGTGCACACCAGCTGCAGCCGGGTATGCGTGTCAAACCACTACGCAAGCCCTGATTCAATCTACAACATGGGCAACATCGCCACCTTCTCCATCGATCGTCCGTTGTACACCTGGATGCTCATGCTGGTCTGTGTGTTCGGAGGCTGGTGGGGCATCAACACTGTCGGGCGACTCGAAGATCCTGCTTTTCCAATCAAGCAGGCCTACATCATCACGAGTTACCCCGGCGCTTCAGCCGTCGAAGTCGAACAGGAAATCACCGACACTATTGAAGCGTCATTGCAGGAGCTGCCCTACCTCGATCACCTGATATCGAAATCAGTACCGGGGCGTTCCGAAATCCAGATCGAGATCATTGAGTCGATCAGCGGCGAAGAAATTCGCCAGATCTGGGATGAAGTGCGTCGACGTGTTGCTGAAGCAGCAGCTCGCCTGCCACCTGGCGCCGGTACGCCCTATGTCGAAGATGACTTCGGTGACGTGTATGGAATGCTCTACGCCGTCACGATCGAAGGTTACGCACCTGATGTGATCGCCGATGTCGCGCGGCAGATGAGCAACTCGCTCACGCAACTGGATGGCGTCGCCAAGGTAGCCACTGCGGGAGAGCCCAGGGAAGGACTGTTTGTCGAAATAGCCAACGAAAGACTGGTGCGTCTCGGTTTGCCACTCGATGCACTGCTCGCCAGCGTGGGCGCTGAAAACCGCGTCGTCGCCGCCGGCTCTGAAGTACATGGTGGCCGACGCCTGAGAATCGCACCGGATCTCGCTTTTGACAGTGTTGAAGCGGTATCTGACATGCGTATCGGCAAACCCGGCTCTACCGAAATTTTTCGCTTAGGGGATATCGCGAACATCTCCCGCGAACCGCTCGAGGACCAATTCCACATCATTCGCCACAACGGAGTTTCGGTCATCACGATCGGTGTCTCGGTAGTGGCCGAACGAAACGTGGTCGAAGTGGGTGAACGTGTCGACACAGCGATCAACGAACTTGCTGCCAACCTGCCTCTCGGTATGGAGATCATCCCGATCTACCGGCAACACATTGCCGTA
The DNA here is from genome assembly GCA_945878745.1 of Klebsiella pneumoniae. Classification (GTDB taxonomy): domain Bacteria; phylum Pseudomonadota; class Gammaproteobacteria; order Pseudomonadales; family Azotimanducaceae; genus SYFY01. Next base: position 7,208 of record CAMDVY010000020.1, read on the forward strand.
CGTGATTCCATTGAAGCCTTCCTCTACAACCTCGTGGCATCGGTGTTCACGGTGTTTGCTGCCTTGTTCATCTTCATGGGTTGGCGAGCCGGAATCGTCGTGGGGGCAGTACTTTTGTTCACCGTGCTGGGCACACTGTGTGTCATGGCACTGTGCAATATCGAACTGCAGCGCATCTCCCTGGGCGCACTGATGATCGCCATGGGCATGCTGGTCGACAACGCCATCGTCATCGCCGAAGGCATGGTCGTTGGAGTTGCCATCGGTCGCAGCCCTGCCGAGGCGGCCGCGCAGTCGGTTCACCGCACCCAGTTCCCACTGTTGGGTGCCACGCTCATTGGCATCATTGCCTTTGCCCCGATCGGACTGTCCGACGATAACTCAGGCTATTTCCTGCGTTCCTTGTTTCAGGTGGTAGGGATATCCTTGTTCCTGAGCTGGATTCTGGCCATCACCGTCGTACCGCTGCTGGGCAAGTACTTGCTGGTCGACAAGACGGCCAACGTGGACAGTGCCACCGAAAATTCGATTTACCAGGGTTGGAGCTATGCACCATACCGGTGGCTGCTGACGCTTGGACTGCGTCGAGCCTGGACGACAACGTTTGTGATCATCGGCATTACCCTGGCCTGCCTGTGGGCGGCCCAATTCATGAAGCCAGGTTTTTTCCCGACCACCAACACGCCTCTGTTCTACGTCGACGTGCAACTGCCACAAGGTGCCGACATCCTGACCACTCAAAGCCTCATCGCAGACATGGAAAACACCATCCTGTCAGATCCAGGCGTCACCGCAGTCAGCAGTTTCATTGGCAGAGGCGCGTCCCGCTTTACGGCAACCTTTCGCCCGGAACAGCCCAACCCCGCCTATACCCAGCTTGTCGTCCAAGTGAGTGACGTCACACAGATGCCGGCGATCATGCTGCGATTGAGTACAACGTTTGCTGAAACAGCGACTCCGGCAGACATACAGTTCTATCGCATGGAGTTTTCGCCCAGTGGCAATTCCAAGATCGAAGCGCGGTTCTCCGGCGACGATCCTGCCGTACTGCGACGACTGGCCAACGAGACGCTGGCGGTGTACCTCAAACACGATCTCATCGATCGCAAGATCAACTGGCGACAACCGACACTGGATCTGGTGCCGAACTTCGATACCGTGCAAGCCAGGCGCGCCGGAATTTCGCGGCAGGACGTTTATTCCACCCTGGCATATGCCACATCGGGTGTGTCCATTGGCTTGTACCGAGACAACGAAAAACTGGTGCCCATAGTCGCTCGCGCACCATTGAAGGAGCGAGGTGATATCACGAAGCTCGGTGACCGTCTGGTGTGGAGCACCGCTCAGCATCAGTTCGTACCGATGTCCCAGGTGGTACAGAAATTCGAAATCCGCGCCAGCGATGATCTGATCTGGCGTCGTGATCGAGTACGAACCATCAACGTACTCGCCAATCCTCCACCTGGGCTGAACCCGACTTACGTCTTCAATGCGCTTCGCTCCGAAGTCGAGGCTATCCCCCTGGCTCATGGATATCGTCTGGAGTGGGGTGGAGAATTCGAAGGCAGTGAAGATGCCAACCGCCTGCTACTCCAGAAAATTCCCCTGACGTTTGGCATCATGTTACTGATCACCATCCTCATGTTCGGTCGACTCCGCCAGGCCATCGTCATCTGGTTGACCGTGCCCATGATCGTCTGCGGTGTGGTCCTTGCGCTCATTGCTACCAATCTGACCTTCACCTTTCCTGCATTTCTCGGATTCCTCAGCCTGTCCGGGATGCTGATCAAGAATTGCATCGTACTGGTCGACGAAATGGATAAACGCATCCTTGACGATGGTCTGACGCTTAAGTCCATAACCACTGGCTGCCTCAGTCGACTGCGCCCCGTGATGCTGGCGTCGGGTACGACTATCGCCGGCATGGCGCCACTGCTGACCGATGCGTTTTTCAGGGAGATGGCGGTTGCCATCATGGGCGGTCTGACCTTTGGAACCCTGCTGACACTGCTCGCAGTACCGGTGTTCTATCGCATCTCGCTGGGTAAAAAAATTCTCGGCTAGCACGCTGCGTGCGTTCACGCAGAAAAAGGCTTTTTACAAAGCGACCATTCCCTTTACTCTTACCGCTCAGATCACGTGCATGGAGTCATGTTGTCGCGTCCCCCGTTGTTGTCTGCCCTGCTGTTGTTCAGCGCTCTTTCAGTTCCTTTGTCACACGTCGACGCCACGACGACGGAACCTGCAGTCTCGGCAACACTCCCTGCACCGGTGTCGCAGATCGCGCGCGCACAAGGGGTACCCGAATCATCGATCAGCGCGTGGGTCCAGAAGATTGGTGATCCCCAACCCATGATCGCGGTCAACGCCGATGTGCCACGCAATCCGGCATCGACGATGAAACTCGCTACTACCTTTTCCGCCCTGAACGCGCTCGGGCCGACCTACACGTGGGGCACCCGCGTTCATCTGCTGGGGCCGGTGGCACCAGGTGGAATCGTCAAGGACATCTGGATTCGTGGTGGTGGGGATCCTTATCTGGTGCTCGAAGAGTACTGGAAGATCCTGTCGGCACTGCGCACTAAAGGGATCCGACGCATCGACGGGGACGTGGTGATCGACACCAGCTTTTTCGACCTGCCTCCTGAAGATCCGGGTGCTTTCGACCATCAACCTGATCGGCCATACAACCTGGTGCCAAGCGCCTTGCTGGTGAACTTCAATTCCGTGCTGTTTCGTGTCCAGGCCCAGGCGGATGGCAAGGTAGGCACACGCGCCGAACCGCCGTTACCCAACCTGAAACTCATCAACAGCCTCGCGCCCAGTGCCGGTCGGTGCGGGGGGTATCAACTGGGCGTGGCTTTTGCCGTGCAAAATCTGCCACATAGAAATGAAGCTGCCTTCTCCGGCCAGTTTCCACTGGCCTGTCGCCAGTTCGAGTTCACCCGAACCGTTCTCAAACCAGAGAGTTATGCCTACGGACTGTTCAAGCTGTATTGGCAACAACTGGGTGGTGAACTCCACGGCAAGATGCGCACGGGCGTTCTCCCGCCGAGTGCCAAACGCCCCATCTACGAACACCGCTCCCGATCCATGGGTGATCTGATTCGGCTCATCAACAAGTTTTCCAACAACGTGATGACTCGGCAAGTGGAAATGACGCTGGGTGCAGAACGATTCGGTCCACCCGCCACACCGACCAAGGGACAGCAGGCGATTCTGGAAATTCTCCAGGAACATGGCATCGATACCACCGGCCTGGTAATCGCCAACAGCGCCGGTCTGTCGCGTGACAGTCGGATCAGCGCTCGACAAATGGCTGGCATACTCAGGGCGGGATGGGACAGTGCCTACATGCCAGAGTTTGTGTCATCGCTGGCGCTGGTCGGGATGGATGGCACCATGCGATCGCGATTGAACGGCAGTGCTGGCGCCGGCCGCATGCACGTCAAGACTGGCAGACTTGACCACGTATCGGCGATCGCGGGCTACGTCACTGCAAAATCAGGGCAACGCCTGTTCGTCGTCCTGTTGATCAACAATCGCAATGCCCACCTGGGGCCAGGCAACCTGCTGCAAAACGCATTTCTGCGCTGGGCTCACGATACACACTGATGTCGTCCTGGACCCACCCGGTCAGCTCAGCAGCCCAAACAGGAGAATGCCGAAAACTATTGGCGGCATGAAATAACGAACCAGCGTGATCCAGAGCGAAAAGACTTGTGATCGGGTGCCAACTGCATCCTCCACAACGGCTCTCGGAAGTACCCAGCCTGCAAATATGGCGATCAGCAGTCCGCCGACCGGCAACATGATCTGGTTAGGCAGGAAGTCCAGAAACGCATCAAGTGTCATGCCGAAGACGTAAACGCTCGCCCAGGAACTGAACGACAGCGCGCCAAGCACACTGCCTGCCAGAACGAGCCCACCTACACTCACCACCGAACGATGTCGACTCCAGCCGAACTGATCCATCGCCCATGCCGCCAGCGCCTCAAGCAAACCCAGCAGTGAAGTGATGGCCGCGAAAGCCAACAAGGTAAAGAGGACAATTGCCACCACCCGTCCACCTTCCATCTGCGCAAAGGCTACCGTCAGGGTCTGGAAGATGAGGCCAGCGCCGCCAGCTGCATCCATGCCTTGAGCAAAAACCATGGGAAATACCACGAGGCCAGCCAGAATCGCCACGGACGTGTCGATGACCGCGATCACGATGGCATAGGTCACCACCGGCACATCACGTGGCAGATATGCTCCAAACGTCATCATTGCCGCCATGCCAACGCCTATGGAAAAAAACGCCTGGCTGATGGCCGCGAGAAAAGTCTGGCCGGAGACCTTGGAGAAATCCGGAACAAAAAGATACTGAACCGCCTGGGAAAAACCGGTCCCTGCCACCACGTTGTAGATCACGAGTCCAATGAGCATCACCAGCAGGGACGGCATCATGAACTTGGCGGTACGTTCGATGCCTTGTTGAACACCAAACCATATCACCGCAAGACTCAACATCAGCGCCAGCGTCGCCCAACCAAGAAGCGCAGCGGGATCCGCCAGCAGCGACGCAAACTCTGCTTCCGCCGCCAAAGCTCCGAAGCCATCAAAGCCTGTGGTCAGTGCTTTCACCAGGTAAGCCAGCACCCAGCCGGTCACCACGGTATAGAGGAAACAGATTAACAACGCAGCCAGCAGGTTCAGATGACCCAGCAATGCCCAGGAACGACTATGCCGGTGTCTACCTGCGAGCCGGGCAAGCGCAAAGGGCGGACTCCCGCCGCCCTGTCTGCCGATCACAATCTCGGCGATGAGAATGGGCACGGCGACTAGCAACGCGCAGCCAATGTAAATGAGCACGAAGGCACCGCCCCCGTTTTCGCCGGTCAGATAAGGAAATCGCCAGATGTTTCCCAGTCCGACCGAAAACCCGGTCGCCGCCATGAGAAAACCAAAACGCGATCCGAACAGCGGCCCAGTGGACAACCGATTACTCGTCCTTGGGGCGGGTGATCGACTGAAGATGTCCAGCACCCCACACCTTTTTCAGGAACTCGTCGGTATATGCCTGCTCCGGGTCTTCACGCACGAACTGGTCGAGCCGTACTGCATCGTCGCCCACCAGGATGCGCCAACGACCCTCTCGAACGCCGTTGAGGATGATCTGGGCTGCCTGTGCCGCTGTTGTCGGCGCTTTGTCACGAAAATCGACTGCCCTCTGGTGCATTGCGGAGCGAATGCCATCATCGGGCAGATTGCCAACCGGATAACCCATCGCCACCATTCTGGTTCTTGCAACATCGACCTCCTCGGCCGACATTTCCAGCGCGCCATGTTTACCCAGCACCTTGGACGTATTGAGGGCAATGGAGGTGCCGATATGTCCAGGCATCACCACCGAAGCGCCTACATGCGGCGCATGTTTTTTCAGATCCGTCATGATGGCTTCGGTAAAACCTTTCACCGCAAACTTCGCCGCCGAGTAAGCCGTGTGTTCAATCCCTGAGCCGAGGGATGCCCAGAACCCATTCACGGAACTGGTGTTGATGATGTGGCCTTCTTCACTGGCCACGACCAGCGGCACAAACGCCCGACAACCGTAGTAGACCCCATACCAGCATACCGCGAAGGTGCGTTCCCATTCCGCCCGGTCACCATTGATGAAGCTGCCTCCCCCACCAATCCCGGCATTGTTGAACAGCAGATTGATATGGTTGGTATCGTGTGCGTCCTGCACTGCATCACGGAATGCCAGCATCTCGGCTTCAATACTGACGTCACAAACAAACGTACTCACACGCACACCATTGGGCGCTGCGGCCAGGGCCATAGACTGTGTCTCGGCCATATTGGCTGAAGAGACATCGCACATCGCCACGTGACATCCTTCTGCTGCCAGAGCGCACACCAGTTCTCGCCCCATACCGGTGCCACCACCAGTCACCACGGCGATTTTCCCCGAGAAATTCTTCATATCAGTCCAGTTTCAGCCAACGGGCATAGAGTTCGTGAAAGTGTCGCACCTTGGATTCCTGATATCGCGCCAGCACCACTTCTGTGAACTGTGCAGCTTCCAGGCCGAGCTGCACTTTCGGCAGATTGAACGAATCCTGCTGGAACACCTTGGCCAGCGCGCCGAGTTCGACGGCCAGGGACCAATCGTCCTCTTCATTCAGCCAGTGCACCGGTGCCGGCTCAGGGCGCTCACCCGCGAACGGCGACAGGTAGTAACACTCCATGATCGACTTGTCGTGGTGATCACCATACGGTCGGAATCGATAGACGATGCGGTTGAATCCACCCCACGGGTGAAAGTTCGGGAACATGGTGTAGTAAACGCTGTCGGACACTTCCGAGTCGGCTATGGGACGATTGCCAACAATCGGCTTGAGTGCCTGCCGGGACGCTTCTGCCAACGCCGCCCGGGCGCGCATTCCCGCTGGAATCTTCGGACCATCACGATCCTCGAATTTCATGGTCACGGAATCGAACAATTCCTGCTCGGTGGGCGTGAAGCGCAGATGCGGGCTCGGTGTGCCATTGGGCGTGATGGCCCGTGACATGTTGCCCCACACATCGTACTGCGTGTTCTCGTCACCGATGCCGACCAGGATTTGTGGATGCGTTGTGATGACATGGAAAGCTTCCATGAACGCTTCCTGACAGAGTTTCCAGTTGCAGGCCATCACCTTCGCAACATGGGCCTGGATGTAGCGGTTTTCCGGCTCCCAGACGGCGAAGTGCTCAGGCATGTCGCCGAGGAACTTCATCAGCGGCTCTGCGTTCATGTCCATGTTGATGAACACCCAGCCACCCCACGTTTCTGCACGAACCGGGGTTAGCCCAAGATCCTTTCGCTGCACCTGAGGGAAATCCCACTCAGACGTGATGTTCCGGATGGAACCATCGAGATTGAAGGCAAAACCATGGAAGGGGCAGATGAAGTTGGAGGCATGCCCCGGATGGTCACACAGGCGTCGGCCACGATGTCGGCACACGTTGTGATGCGCCATGACGCC
>CAMDVY010000021.1 GCA_945878745.1 Klebsiella pneumoniae
AGGAAGGGATCGTGAAGTACGAAGTACTGGCCCGCGAGGCCAGCGACAATCAGACAGCGATCGAAAGCTGCTTTTTGATTGACTGATCGGGTTGCATCGGTAGTTCACTTCGATCGGGAGAACGCAATCGCCTGGGTTACACCAGGCGATTCTCAGGATGGTGTCTACTCACGATTGTGTGGGAAGGTCTGCAATCAGGCAGGAATAAACAACATCGCAGGTTCTTCCAGCAGCGACTTGATCACCTGAATCATCGACGCCGCATCGAACCCATCGATGAATCGATGATCGAAGGATGACGAGAGATTCATCATCAACCGGATTTCGACGCGACCATCGATGACCATCGGCCGGTGCACGGCCTTGTTTACCCCGATGATGCCAAGCTCCGGTGCATTGATGACTGGCGTGCTGACGATTCCGCCCAGTTTGCCGAGACTGGTCAATGTGATGGTAGAGCCGGTGAGATCGTCCCGGGTTGCCGTGCCGTCGCGCGCCTTGGTCGCAGCGACACTTATCGCAGACGAGAGCCCATCGATTTCCAGCCGATCAGCATTTTTGATGACAGGGACCTTCAGACCATCGGGTGTCTGGGTTGCGATGCCGAGATGAACGCTTGCATAGCGCCGCAGCACGCCCTTTTCTGCATCGTGCAGGGCGTTGCACTGGGGGAACTGTTTGAGCGCCTGAAAAAGAGCGAGTCCGATGAAGGGCAACAGGGTCAGTCGATCACGACCCGATCGTTCATTGAGTTTTGCGCGCAATCGTTCCAGCGCAGTGACATCAATTTCCTCGACGTAGGCAAAGTGGGGAATTTCACGCTTCGCCGCCTGCATGCGCTCGGCAATGACGCGGCGGACGCCGATGATACGCACCTCGGTGAATTCATCGGTCGATATGCTCGAAGGGGGTTGTCCCGTACCCTGCCTTGTTATCGAAATTGATGGCGTGGTGGCCGGTGCCTCCAGATCCTTGCGCAGGATACGACCTCGCGGCCCCGAGCCTTGAATGGCTCCGAGATCGATGCCCAGTTCAAGCGCATGCCGGCGCAGAGCTGGCGAGGCCAGAACCCGAACACTGGATGGCGAGAGTGTCGTGTTGGGGACTCTGTTTGTTGCTGGTCCTTCCACATCAGCAGCCAGTGATACCGCCATTTCGCGGCTCACTGGAGTTTGCACACTCGAAGCAATTTCCGTTTGAGTCACTGGTTGCACTGGTGGAGGAGGTGGCGGGCTTGAAGCGTGCGTAGCCGCACTCGGCGCGTTGACATCGGTTTCAATTGCGATCAACTCGGTACCAACGATCACCATATCCCCTGGTTGACCGCTCGTCCGCAGAACACGCCCACTGGCCGGTGCTGGCACTTCGATGTTGGCCTTGTCGGTCATCACGTCGACGACGATCTGACCTTCCTTGATGATGTCGCCTGGTTTGACATGCCACTCAATGATCTCGGCCTCGACAAGGCCTTCTCCAAGGTCGGGAAGTTTGAAGATGTATTGGCTCATGACATCTCCAGAATCTGTTCGAGCGCGGCAGCCACACGTTTTTTGCCGGGGAAGTAGTCCCACTCGAAGGCGTGTGGGTACGGGGTATCCCAACCCGTAACACGAAGAATCGGCGCTTCGAGGCTGTAGAAACACTCCTCCTGTACCGTTGCCGCAAGTTCCGCACCGTATCCGCTGAAACGGGTTGCTTCGTGGACCACCACGCAGCGGCCGGTTTTTTCCACGCTTTGGACGATGGTCGGCACATCCAGCGGGGAGAGCGTTCGCAAGTCGATGATCTCCGCGTCGACTTCTGCGAATGCGGCGGCGGCCTGACAGACGTGCACCATCGTGCCGTAACACAGCACCGTGACGTCCTCACCGGCGCGTACGATGTCGGCCCGACCGATGGGAATGGTGTAGTAGTCGCTGGGTACTTCGCCTTTGGGGTGCGTGCTCCACGGTACCGCGGGTTTGTCGGGGTCGCCGTCGAACGGTCCGTTATAGATCCGCTTGGGTTCGAAGAAGATGATCGGATCATCATCCTCGATCGAGGAGATCAGCAGTCCTTTTGCATCATAGGGATTGGACGGCATTACCACCTTCACACCGCAGAGGTGGGTGAAGATGCCCTCCGGACTCTGCGAATGAGTCTGTCCACCGCGTATGCCACCACCACAGGGTGTACGAATCGTTACAGGTGCGAAGAAGTCCCCGGCGGTGCGATAACGCAGTCGGGCCAGTTCGCTGATGATCTGATCACAACCTGGGTAGATGTAATCCGCGAACTGGATTTCTGCAACCGGGCGCAGACCATTTACCCCCATGCCGATGGCAGAGCCGATGATGCCACCCTCGGCGATGGGTGCGTCGATCACCCGATGTTCGCCGTATTTGCGTTGCAGTCCGTCGGTACACCGGAAGACGCCGCCGAAGTAGCCGATATCCTGGCCAATCAGGACGACGTTCGGGTCGCGCGCCAGCATGATGTCCATTGCAGAGTTGATGGCCTGCACCATGTTCATGCGTGGCATGTCAGTGGTCCTCCCGCTCATCGAAGGCGAGCATCTGTTCTCGTTGTGCGATCAGGTGCGCCGGCATGTCAGCGTAAACGTCCTCAAAGAGCTCGTTCTTGTCGAGGAAGGGGCCTTCGGTCATGGTGCCGTTGGAGATGGCTTGTTGCCACTCCGAGTCCACCTGGCGCTGCACATCTTCGATCAATGCAGCATGCTGTGTCTCTGACCACTGGCCAAACTTGGTGAGGTGAACCTTGAGACGCTCCACCGGATCACCGTAAGGCCAGTTTTCCGGTTCGTTCTTTGGCCGATAGCGTGACGGATCATCGCTGGTCGAGTGTGCATCGACACGATAGGTGACCAGTTCGATCAGCGTTGCGCCAGTACCTGCGCGAGCCCGTTCAGCGGCCCATTGTGTGACGGCATAAACAGCCAGAAAGTCATTGCCGTCGACTCGAATACCGGGCACTCCGTAACCCGGTCCACGAGCCGCGAATGGTCGTAGCTCACCGCCAGCAGTCCCTTGAAAGGTTGAGATTGCGTATTGGTTATTCACGATATTGAGGATCACCGGTGCACGATAGACCGACGCAAACGTCATGGCGTGATGGAAGTCTGCCTCGGCGCTGGAGCCTTCGCCGATCCAGGCGGCGGCGATGTCATCTTCACCCTTGATGGCGGCTGCCATGGCCCAGCCAACGGCCTGTGGGTACTGCGTTGTCAGGTTGCCGGAGATGGAAAAGATGTTGCCGCGTTTCCAGTGGTACATCACCGGCATCTGCCTGCCTTTGCACATGTCTCGACTGTTCGAGAGGCACTGATTCATGAGGTCGACCAGATTGCGGCCTCGCGCAATCTGCAAACCCTGCACGCGGTACGACGGGAACAGCATGTCGCTCGGTTTGAGCGCCATCGCACTGGCTACTGCCACGGCTTCTTCGCCACGTGATTTCATGTAGAAGGAGATCTTTCCCTGTCGCTGCATGCGCGTCATGTGATCGTCGTACAACCGGGTTTCCAGCATGTGCCGCAAACCGAACTGAAGCTGCTCGGGGTCCAGCTGCGGGTCCCACGGTCCGGTGGCGACACCGTCGTCATCGAGCACTCGCACCATGTCGTAAATCAATTCGTTAGGCAGATCGCGCAGTCGTGTTTGTGGGTCGGGACGACCCACGGCACCCGCGGCAACCCTATCAACGTAGCTGAAGTCCGGATCTGCCCCGGGGCGGGCAGGCGGAGCAGGAATATGCAGGCGGGGTTTGCGAGTCATCCTTCACTCCCAATGATCGACGGATATCAGGTTCGGGCGCGCTTTGAACAATCAGCGCCTTCATCCGAAGTGTGGCTCAATGCAGGTGCACCCGCCAGCCATGTCGTCAAGAATGCAGTCACGAATAGTGTTACCGGTGTGACCCGCAGATCAAGGTTCCGTGATGCGGATGTCTTCACTTCCGGCCGGCAGGCTGAACACCATGCCGTCGCGGGTGAGTACCGTTCCGGCCGGCAGGTCCCGTTTGAAAATACGCTCCATCAGGATGTTTCTGGGGGGCGGTACCAGATGGTAGGCAGCGAGCATGCCGATGCCGGTTTGTGTTTTGAGTGTCCCCATGGTGTCGGCTCCGGCGTGATAGTTCTGGATATCACCGAAGATCTTTGCCTGTCGCGTTCGGCCTGCTTTGGTCGCGCCTTCTTCCATTGCCTTGACGATAGGCAGGGAGAGTGCGTCATGCAGCAACAGATCAGCATCCTTCGCCGCGGTGACAAGCGATTCCACGACGTTGCTGTCACCGCTGACCACAACCGCTCGCCCTTTGAAGTCGAATCGGTAGCCGTAGGCGGGGGTGATGGGGGCGTGATCGACGAGAAAGGCTGTAATCACCAACCCCTCGTTGTTCCAGATTTCTCCTGGAGCGACGTCTCGTGCGCCCAGTTCGCCGAGTGCTGGCACCATCAGGGCCTCACCGTGGTGCGCCACACGATAAGAGCGGTCGAGCGCAAAAGCTTCATTGAGTCCCTCGGCGACACGCTCGACGCCGGGTGGTCCAATCAGCACCAGTGGCTCGTTTCGACCTGCGACCCATGAACCAAGGTTGAAATCGTAGATGCCGGAGATGTGATCAGAATGAAAATGCGTGAGCAGGATGGCTTGCAGATTCTGAGTCGCTTCACCGTGCACGTTCATGGTGTTTGCCGAACCCATGCCCGCGTCCACCAGAAACAGATCGTCGCCCGCGAGAATGGCGACACAGGCTTGTGCCCGATCACTTGAGGGGAGGGGTGACGAAGTGCCGCACATGAAGACTCGCAAGCCATCAAAGGCCTGGATCGGTGTCTGCCGCATGGCCGCATCAACCAGGCGTGGCAGCAGCCAGTTCTGCCCGGCCCGGGTGTCGACCATCAGCCAGCCCAATCCGCCGGCAAGCAGTGCGAGTACAAACAATGCGATGGTCAGACGGCGCATGCAGTTTTCCTTTCAGGTCGAATGCCGGAGAGCGTATCAGAACGACGTTGATGCAGAACGGTCGAGCGCCTGCTGATTGCACTTCTGAGGCGCCGCCGACATGATGAGACGAAGGAGATGAAGGGAAGAAAGTTTATGCAGATCACCCGGTTTGCAGCGCCACTCGGCGCCTGTGTCGACGATATCGATGTTCGTTCGCTGGACGATTCGGCGGTGGCTGCCTTGCAATCGGCCTTCCTCGAACATCACGTTCTGGTGTTTCCCGGACAGACGCTGTTGCCCGAGGATCAGATGAACTTTGCCGGTCGTTTCGGTCGCCTTGTCAGGCATCCGTATGCTGGCATGAAAGCATGGCCAGAGGTCATTGAGTTGCGCAATCAAGGCAAACGCCGCGATGTGAATCAGCATTGGCATACGGATATGAGCTACGAGACCACGCCGCCCAAACTGACGATGTTGTACGCGCTCGAAACACCATCGTTAGGCGGCGACACGGCGTTTTCCAATCAGGGATTGGCTTATGACGACTTGTCTGCCGGAATGAAGAGTGTGCTGGATGGCCTGCAGGCCGAACATGCCGCGGCCGGTCTCGCAGAGCTCTATGGCGCGGATGCGAAGACGGCGCCCCGTGCCACTCATCCGGTCGTGCGCATCCACGAAGACTCAGGCCGCAAGGCGCTCTATGTGTGTCGTGCGTTTACTGAACGGTTTGTCGGCTGGACCCGCGCCGAAAGCAAGCCGTTGCTGGAGTTCCTGTTTGATCATGCGATCCGACCGGAGTACCAGGCCAGACATCGCTGGCGTGTGGGTGATCTTGTCATGTGGGACAACCGGATTCTGCAACACTTTGCCGTCCATGATCATGCAGATGAACCACGACGTATTCTGCGGGTTCAGGTCGCGGGAGGTGCCGCATGACCGTCTTTGATGTGCTCATCGTTGGCGCGGGAAGCAGCGGCAGCGTGATTGCTGCACGTGCATCGGAAAATCCCGATCTCCAGGTTTGTCTGGTAGAGGCTGGGCCGGACTATCCGGATCTCGCCGCAACACCGTACGATCTGGTGAACAGCCACAACAATTCCTACCGGGATCACGATTGGGGGTTCACCTATGAACCTACAGCGGGACGCGCGGTAGCCTTTCCTCGTGGCCGCGTGACGGGTGGTTCGTCAGCGGTCAACACCACCATCGCGCTGCGCGGTATGCCAGAGGATTACGATGAGTGGGCTGCAGCTGGTAATCCTGAATGGTCCTGGGCTGGTGTGTTGCCAGCGTTTTGCAGGCTTGAACGGGATCTTGATTTTGGTGACGCCGCGTTTCACGGTGATGCCGGGCCGATCACGATCCGTAGGTATCGACGCGATGAACTGACTCAGCCGCAAGCCGCGTTTCTGGATGCTGCCGATGTTCTTGGTTATCCGCATTGTGCTGATGCCAATGATCCGTGGGGGTACGGCGCCGGTCCTCACCCGATGAACAAGCTGGGTCGACTCCGGGTCTCCTGTGCGGTCGGTTATCTGGCGCCAGCACGGGTGCGCCCCAATCTGGTCATACGACCCGACAGTCACGTGAGTCGGCTTGTGATCGAAAACGGTCGGTGTGTGGGGGTCGACGTTCTGCAGGCGGACGGCAGCACAGAGCGTCTTCACGCCAGACTGGTGGTGGTTTCGGCCGGCGCGCTTCAGTCACCCGCGCTCTTGATGCGATCAGGCATTGGACCGGCAACCCAGCTGGCTGCACACGGGATCGATGTGGTGAGTGACCTTGCCGGCGTTGGTCAGAATCTGTCCGATCATCCCGCGCTCTCGATTGTCTGCCAGGCTCGAGATGGCGTGGTCATCGACCATGATTTACCGATCATCCAGACCATTCTGCGTTACACCGCAGAGGGTTCTGACAAGCGTAATGACCTGCAGATTGAGCAGATCAGTTTCGCCGGTCGGCCTGGTGGGCCACCGCTGTTCGCCATCGCCGCGGTGCTGGAATATCAGTATGGCCGCGGAGAGCTGTTGTTGGCGTCACGGGATCCACTCGCCGCACCGCTGGTCCACAATCACTTCTGCGAAGATGCTCGAGATCGTAGTCGTCTGGTGAGTTGTCTTCGAGATACGTTGCGGTTTACCACGGTTGAACCATTGAAAGGCATGATTGAGTCGATCACCTTTCCGGATCCGGGCCGTGGGACGAGTGATGAAACCCTGGACGCGCTGGCACGGAAACTCTCTGCCAGTGGTTACCATCCCAGCGGCACATTGAAAATGGGTCCGAAAAGTGATCCGCTGGCTGTGGTCGATCAATATGGACGATGTCATGCGATGGATGGATTGGTGGTGGCGGATGCGTCCATCATGCCATCGGTGCCACGTGCCAACACCAATCTGACCTGCATCATGATCGGTGAGAAGATCGGTGAGCAGTTGCGCAAGACACCAGCGATTTATGGGCTGTAGGAGCGGTCTCCGACCGCGATGTTCGAATGCCAGGAGTAGACGTTCATGCTTGATTACGCGATCCGCAATGTGTCGATTCTCGATGGGACCGGTAACAGCGCCGTGCACGGCGATGTCGGAATCAAGGACGGCAGGATCGACTCGGTGGGGGTAGTGGGCAGTGCACGAACGGAGCTGGATGGTCAGGGGCTGACCCTGGCACCCGGGTTCATCGACACCCATTCACACGATGACGGTGCGTTTCTGCGCTTTCCGGACATGGCTTTCAAGCTGGCGCAGGGTGTGACATCTGTGGTCAGCGGGAACTGTGGATTCAGCGCGATTCCTGCAGACCCGGCAATCGATGCAGCAGCGGCGAGTGGTGGCATTCTGGCCGGTCTGAAAGGTGACTTTCGAGACCTTGATGGCTACTTCACGGCGGTAGCGGAAGGTAAGCCTGCCATCAACAACATGATGCTGGTTGGTCACAACACCGTGCGATCCCTCGTCATGGGTGATGCGCAGCGCGAGCCGTCGGCCGTTGAACTGGCTGACATGCGGGCACACGTCAGCCGGGCCCTGGAGCAGGGTGCGTGTGGATTTTCGACAGGTCTCATCTATCGCCCCGGTCGCTGGAGTCTGACGGATGAGGTCATTGAACTGGCGCGCTGTGCACAGCCATTTGATGCGCTCTACACCACGCACATGCGCAATGAAGGTGATCGCTTGCTCGAGGCAGTCGAGGAGACGCTCACCATTGGCCGCGCCAGTGATGTCCACGTCCATATCTCCCATCACAAGGCAGCAGGGTCACCAAACTGGGGCAAGGTCAGAGCCTCCCTCGACAAGGTCGACGCAGCGCTTGCAGCGGGACAACGGGTGACCCTGGATGTGTATCCCTATACCGCCGGCAGTGGTCGGATGATCGAATATTTCAATCTGGATCGGGTCAATCGCGAGCTTGCCGAAGTGATCCGCATAGCCAGTTGCCAGGCGTTTCGTGAATTCGAAGGCCGCATGCTGACGGATATCGCAGCAGAGCGCGGGATCGACATCACCGATGCGGTCAAACTGATTCTCACCGCGCCAGGTGGTGACCGCACGATTTGCATCCACTTCATCATTGACGAAGCAGACATCGAGACCAACCTCGCATATCGGGACATGATGGTTGGGTCGGATGGCATTCCCGACCTGCGTGGTCGGCCTCATCCTCGATTGTTTGGAACATTTCCCCGTGTGCTTGCTCGTTACGTGCGGGAACGAGGCATTCTGAAATTGCCTGAAGCGGTTCGGCGGATGACGTCGCTGGCTGCCGACACGTTCGGGATGACCGGGCGAGGGCGAATTGGTGCAGGTCAGTGGGCAGATCTGGTGTTATTCGACCCGGCCGTCATCGTTGATACCGCCACTTATGATGATCCGAAGCAGTATCCGCTCGGTATCGAAGCGGTATGGGTCAATGGTGAACTGGCGATGCAGCAGGGTGTGCATCGCAATGCCGGCTCAGGACGAATGCTACGCTACCGTCGTTCAGCTTTTGGTGCGGCCGGCCAGTAGGGGTCGCGCAGCACCTTTTTGTATAGCTTGCCGGTTGGCAGTCTTGGCAATTCGTCCATGAAGTCGATCGACCTGGGAATCTTGTAGCCAGCAAGATGCAGCCTCGCAAATACCTGCAATTCTTCAGCGAAAGCTGCATCGGCCGTGATTCCCGGGGCTGGTTGCACCACGGCCTTGACCGCTTCACCAAACTCCTCGTTGGGAATGCCGAACACCGCCACGTCGGCTACCTTGTCATGCAGGATCAGGGCGTCTTCGATTTCACGAGGGTAGATGTTCACTCCGCCGGAGATGATCATGAAAGCCTTGCGATCGGTCAGGAACAGATAACCGTCGTCGTCGAGATAACCGACGTCTCCGAGGGATGTCCAGTTGGCGTGCCCGGGGTGTGCTGAACTGGCCGTTTTCACAGCGTCGTTGTGATACTCGAAGGGCCGGACCGGCTGTTCGAAATACACCAGACCTGGCTCCCCGACCGGCATTTCCGATCCATCTTCATCGCAAATGTGGATGATGCCGCTGGCAGCCCTGCCAACCGAACCTGGATGTGCCAGCCAGTCCGCAGGGCCGATGATGCTCGAGCCATTTCGCTCGGTGCCTGCGTAGTACTCCCAGATGATGGGTCCCCACCAGTCCATCATCTGCTTTTTCACTTCCACCGGGCAGGGCGCTGCGGCGTGTATTGCACATCGGTGGGACGACAGGTCATAACGGGTTCGGATGTCTGGATCCACCTTGAGAAGCCGGACGAACATGGTAGGCACCCACTGGCTGTGCGTGATGCCAAATCGTTCGATGGCGGCAAGGGATTGTTCTGCATCGAACTTCTCCATCATGACGACAGTTCCCCCCAGGGATAGCGTTCGCATGCAGAAGCCGAATGGCGCCGCGTGATAAAGCGGCGCGGGGGACAGGTAGATGGTCTGGTCATCAATGCCATAGACGTTGCTCTTCTCAACACCCGGAATCCCGTCCTGGATCGTTTTGCCGCTGAGTGGGCGCTTGATGCCCTTGGGTCGGCCGGTGCTCCCGGAGCTGTACAACATGCTGTCGCCCATGGGTTCAAGTTCGAGTGGTAGCGGCGCCTCGTTCGCAAGAAGCGCATGGTAGTCCTGCCAGCCGCTGGCCTCGCCGCGCACGGTCAGGTGTTGTGCCGTGGCCGGGGTCAGCCGTTTGAGGTCGTCCAGGTCGCAGACCTGGGCTGAAGCCAGCACGGCCTTGGCCTGGGAGTCAGTGACGATGTAGGCCATTTCGTCAGCGGTCAGGTAACGATTGATGCAGGTGAGATACAAGCCGGCTCGCATCGCGCCCCAGGCAAAAGGCAGGTAGTCGAGATGATTCTCCATGATCAGGCTGACGTGGTCGCCAGTCTGCAACCCCAGCCGGCGCATCAGCCGGGCGACCTGATTGGATACGTCGTTCAGCGCTGCCCAGGTGATCACCTCGCCGGTTGCCGCATGGGTAATGGCGGGTGTGGTGGGTTTGATGCTGGCCCAGTGACCTGGATACATGAATGGCCTCGGTTGCGTGATGTGGGAGCAGCAGGCTTAATACCAGCGTCAAGCAATCAGTATCAAGGGGGAAGATGATGAGTGATTGGGCAGAAGACCGGATCGCACTGATGGACGTGATGTTGCGTTATGCCGCCGGCGTGGACGAGCGGGACATGGTGATGTACCGAAGCTGTTTCACGGATGATCTGGAGGTCGTCGGATTTGGCGCAACCACGGTGCACGGCGGCGACGCCTGGCGTGATTACGTGGTCAAGGCGCTGGAGCGTTTCGGGCCGACGCAACACATGCTCGGGCCGCAGCTGGCAACGATCCATGGTGATACTGCGGTATGCCGTACCGACGTGCAGGCACATCACTACATGAAGGATGACCCAAAGACCACATTGACGCTCTGGGCCACCTACAAGTGCAACATGGTGCGAACCAAGGATGGCTGGAAGATCAAGCGCCATGAGCTCGCATCGCGTGGCACGCGCATTCAAACCGACCAATAGGCGGGTTGCGCGACTCTGAGACAGCTCGTCTGGTTTCGCAGCGACCTGCGAGTTGCTGACAATCCAGCCCTGGAAGCCGCAGCCTTAAAAGCCGCAAGCGGGGCAGGGCAGGTTGTCGGTTGTTTTCTGTTCAGCGAAGCGCAGTGGCGTAGCCACGATCATGGGGATCGAAAGCTCGCTTTCCTGCGGCGTTGTGTGGCGTCGCTTTCGCAAGCGCTGGCAAAGCTGGGCATCCCGTTGCATGTGCTCGAAGTGCCTTGGTTCGCCGAGGCACCGGAGTCGTTGGCAACGCTGATGCAAAAGCTCGGCGCTTCGCACCTGTATTTCAATGCGGAGTATCCCCTCAATGAGCTGCGCCGTGATCGCAAGGTCTGGCGGGCTGTCAAGACAAGCGGGTTTGGATGTACCCGCCTGGATGGATCGGTGGTGCATCCGCCAGGTTCGGTGTTGACTGGCAAAGGGGAGCCATACACGGTCTTCACGCCATTCAAGCGCAAGTGGCTTGGTTTGCTGAATGCGAGCTGCATTCGGCCATTAGGTCGCCCTCAAGCCTGTGGTCCGCCGATTCAGGCTCCGTCACTGCCGTGGAGTCCTGATGCAGAGGATCTTGAAGCTATTGACTGGCCCGGCGGAGAAGATGAGCCGCATCAGCGGCTGCAGCAGTTTTGTTCTGACCGGCTTGTCAGTTATGCTGATGCGCGCGATTTTCCCGGATTGCCAGGCACCAGTCGCTTGTCGGCGTACCTCGCGGTCGGCGTCATCTCACCTCGACAGTGTTTGTCGCAGCTATCTCGATTGCAGGCCATCGAAGAGTCTGCCTGGGCCAGCGAACTCATCTGGCGAGACTTCTATGCCCATGTCATCGCAGCCTTTCCACACGTTTCCAAAGGGCACTCGTTCCAGCCTCAGTACGATCAGATTCCCTGGGAATCCGATCAGCAGGGTCTTGCAGCCTGGCAGGCCGGTGCGACGGGTTATCCGTTGGTAGACGCGGCCATGCGTCAACTCAATTCCACGGGCTGGATGCATAACCGCCTGCGCATGGTCACGGCGATGTTTCTGACCAAGCATCTCCTGATCGATTGGCGCTGTGGCGAGCGTTACTTCATGCAGCAGCTGGTGGATGGCGACTTTGCAGCCAACAACGGGGGCTGGCAATGGAGTGCGTCGACGGGTACGGATGCGGCGCCGTATTTCCGGATCTTCAATCCGGCGGAGCAAGGCAAGAAATACGACTCCAAAGGTGTGTTCACGCGGACCATGCTGCCGGAGTTGAAAGACGTGCCAGACCGATATTTGTTCGAACCCTGGAAAGGCGGTCTGCAGATCGACTATCCGGCACCGATTGTCGAGCATGCTTTCGCCCGCCGAAGAGCGATCGAGCGATTCCGTTCTCTTGGTTCCAGACATCAACCGAAGGTCTGAAAACGCCATGAACAATTCCAATCGACCCAACATCCTCTGGATCATCGCCGATCAATTGCGCGCGGATCATGTGGGATTTGGTGGCAACCGGGTGGTGAGGACCCCGAACCTGGATGCGCTGGCAGCGAGAGGCACGGTCTTTGATCGTGCTTATGTCGCCAATCCGATCTGCATGCCGAACCGGTGTTCGATGTTGACCGGGCGCATGCCATCTGCCCACGGAGTGATTTTCAATGACCGGTCGCTGGCCTGGAATGCCAATACCTGCGTCCGTGAACTTGTCAAAGCCGGCTATGCAACCAGTCTCATTGGCAAGTCGCACATTCAGCATGGTTTGAGCCGAAATGTGGCGCTGGATCGATCGCAGACGCCGACCTACGGCGCAGTTTTTCCAGACGGCTGGGACACCCTGGAAGACGGCGAACGATATCTCCACGGCAGTCCGGAGATAACCGACTTCTACGGGTTTGAACATGTGGAGTTTGCACTGGGTCATGGTGACGCCGTCACCGGCCATCACTATCGTTGGGCGCTGGAACGGGGTGGTAATCCTGTCGAACTGGTGAGGGATTGGCTCCGTCCCGGTCCAGCCATGGAACGTTATGAAGGATGGTGGCAGGTCTATCAACCGACGCTTCCGGCAGAGCTGCACTCAACGACGTTTGTTACCCAGCGCACCATCGATTCACTCAGGCGTCACGCCGCGGATGACAAACCGTTCTTTCTGCAGTGCTCCTTCCCCGATCCCCATCACCCCTTCACTCCACCGGGTAAATGGTGGAAGGCGTACGATCCTGCTGACATGGAAGATCCGAAAACGTTCGATGATCCACTCGAGCATGCACCTGCGCACCTTCGATTGATTCGTCGCTGGAAACCATCGAAAAACATGGTGCAGATGTTTGGTCCAACGCGAGAACTCGTTCGGCATGCCCGTGCTGCGGAATACGGCATGATTGAAATGATGGATGACGGGATCGGTCAGGTGATGCGATCACTGGTTGATCTGGGGCTGGCGGACAACACCATCGTCGTGTTCACCAGCGATCACGGGGACATGTTCGGGGATCACGGATTGATGCTGAAGGCGACCATGCACTATCAAGGGTGTTTAAGGGTGCCGCTGGTGATCGCCAGGCCCAACGACACCGGTCAGCGGACGACTGCGCTGGCAGGTTCCGTCGACCTGGCTCAGACCTTCCTGGATCTGGCCGGGGTCGCACCATTTGCAGATATGCAAGGACACAGCCTGGTGCCGTTGCTGGACCAACAGGAGGCGGTACGTACCGATGTCCTGGTCGAAGAGGATTTTGTGCTGGCGCAGGCGGGCAGTCCCCTGCCGCTGCGCACGCGTACGCTGGTTACCGATCGATATCGATACAGCAGGTATTCAACGGGTGAATCGGAGATCTATGATCTGGTCGAAGATCCTGATGAACTGCGTAATCTGTCGGTTGATGGCAACTACAGGTATTTGACCGGCGATTTGCAGGGGCAGTTGCTGGACGCGACCCTGGCGACATCACCGATGGCTCTTGGTAGTTGAGAGACCCCATCATCGTTGGGTGACTGCGAGTTCCATGATGTGCCTGTTACCCCGGCTCCAGAAAACGTTCAGGGTAACCGCGGTGATTTTCCAGCCCTCCGCAGTTCTGATCAGTTGGTCACTGTAGTAACCGCCAAGCGCGAAATCGGCACTGCCAAACCGGTTTTGCAGAAAGTGCTCGGCTT
>CAMDVY010000022.1 GCA_945878745.1 Klebsiella pneumoniae
GATGATGTAGAGCAGGGTCAGGGCAAAGCCGCCAACCAGTTTGTAGGTGACCCAGAATTCCATGGAATAGTTCCAGGCGACCATCAGGTTCAGAACCCCGGCCAGGGTGAATCCTGCGGCCCAGCCATAACCGAGGTTGCGCCAGACCTGGTCCGGCAACGCGAGTTGTGGACCCAGCAGGAGTTTGAGCATGTTGCGTCCGGTCAACCGCTCTGACACCAGCAGCACAATGGCCAATGACCAGTTGACGATCGTCGGCTTCCACTGGATGAAGGCTGCATCGCGCAGAAACAGGGTCATGCCACCGAGAATGATGCTGGCCCAGAAGGTGAACTTCAGCTGCCCACCGATCGGCTTGCGCAGCAGCCAGTAGATCACCATCTGGATGGTCACCCCGGCCATCAACGCACCCGTCGCATAAAAGATGTTGTTCGGTGCATCGGTGCTGAAGAACACCGCGGCGAAGAGTGCGATGGGCAGAAAGTCGAAGAGCTGGTTCAAGCCGGAGTGCTCGGGACGGATTGGGGCGTTGGATGATAGAGGTGTGGCGTGGTGGCGCAAACCGGAATATGGGTCCCGGACCATTCGGGCGACCGGCACAGTTCGGGCTTGACCCCGCCAAACCGGGCAACGAGCTATCTATCTATCTTTTTCATGCATTCCTGAACACACTCGTCGGCCGCGCGATCGGTTTCAGCATGAGCCAGTACTTCGAAGTCCATCCCACCCACCCGCAAAAGCGGTTGCTCTCCAGAGCGGCGCAGATTCTGCGCGAGGGCGGATTGGTGGTGTATCCCACCGATACGGCGTACGCGCTGGGTTGCCATATCGGCGACAAAAAGGCGATCGATCGAGTTGAAAGCCTGCGTCGTCTGGACAAAAACCACATGCTGACACTGGCTTGCCGCGACCTGTCCGAGCTGTCTACCTATGCCCGAGTGGACAACACGCAATTCCGGATCCTCAAGCACTACACGCCTGGTCCATTCACCTTTGTCTTGACGGCCAGTCGGGAAACCCCGCGCCGGCTGGTCCACGATAAACGCAAGACGATCGGCATCCGGGTGCCCGACCATGCCATTGTTCGTGGCCTCCTGGAGGAACTTGGTGAGCCGATCATGACCACCACCATGCGACTCCCGGAGCAGGAGACACCAGCGACCGACCCGCAGGACTTGCGGGATCTGCTGGAACATCGGGTGGAACTCATCATCGATGGTGGGCATGGCGGCTTGGAATCAACGACCCTGGTCGATCTGACCCAGGACATTCCGGTCATTCTTCGGCAAGGCGCCGGAATCTTCGTCATCTGACCGATCGCTTTTTTCGAACCTAGGAGCCTGTCGGACTTGAGACTGATGGACTGCGCCGGTGGGACGAGCGGTCCATTTTTCCCCGATTTCTCGTTGCATAGTTCCACTATGCGCCTCGAATTCGTGAAAAACTGTCCTCGCTCTCCCACTCGGCTCGTGACGATCGCTCAAGTCCGACAGGCTCCAGGCGCGTTTTTGACGCCGGGCAGATTGCCCCTCGTTCTCGCTGCACCCCTGCCGGTATACTGCCGGCCATAACAACAAGACCTCATCGGGGAGGGTGGTTCGCTTGAGTAGCAGCGATTCGGCGACACGTGTCGTTTCCGGCATGCGTCCGACAGGACGGTTACACCTCGGTCACTACCACGGTGTGCTCAAGAACTGGGTCAAGTTGCAGTACGAATACGAGTGCTACTTTTTCGTGGCCGACTGGCATGCATTGACCACGTCCTACGAAAACGCAGCCGATATTCCGCAGCATACGTTCGATCTGGTGGTGGACTGGCTGGCTGCCGGACTGAATCCGGGTTCGACGACGCTCTTCGTGCAATCCAGGGTGCCGGAACACGCGGAACTGCATCTGCTGCTCTCCATGATCACGCCCTTGGCCTGGCTGGAACGGGTACCAACCTACAAAGACCAGATGCAGAAGCTCAATGACAAGGACCTGGCCACCTATGGATTCCTTGGTTATCCGCTGCTGCAGGCCGCCGACATCCTGATCTATCGTGCCGGCCATGTGCCGGTTGGTGCGGATCAGGTTGCCCATGTCGAGCTGACCCGTGAAGTGGCTCGTCGGTTCAATCATCTCTACGGTCGCGAAACCGGCTTCGAGGCGATGGCCGAGGCTGCGATCGCGAAGCTGGGCAAAAAAGCGGCGCGTCTGTACTCCGAAAGTCGCCGAGCGTATCTGGAGCAGGGCGATGGTGAAGCGCTAGAGCGTGCACGAGCATTGCTCGCCGGGCATCAGAACCTGTCCATCGGCGACTCGGAGCGGCTGTTCGGCTATCTCGAAGGCGGTGGACGGATCATTCTCCCGGAGCCCCAGGCGCTGGTGAATGCGGCCGCGCGTGTACCGGGTCTTGATGGCGAGAAAATGTCGAAGTCGAACAACAACACGATGACGCTGCGGGAAACGCCCAAACAGGTTGAAGAAAAAATCCGGACCATGAAAACCGATCCTGCGCGTGCGCGCCGGACCGATGCCGGCAATCCGGAAAATTGTCCGGTGTTTTCACTGCATAACCTGTACTCGCCCCCGGACCTGCTGAACTGGGTTAACGAGGGGTGTCGCTCGGCGGGGATCGGTTGTGTGGATTGCAAGAAGCCGTTGATCGCGTCTATCAATGCCGAGCTGGGTGAAATGCGAGAGCGTGCGGCTCAGTTCGAAAACGATCCGGATCTCGTGAATTCCATTCTCCAGGAAGGCTCGGAAACGGCCCGTGCAGTGGCGCGCGAAACGCTGGAGGATGTGCGTGAAGCCATCGGTATCGCGTGAGCGAAGAGTTCATCGCTGTGGCTGAAAGCGCGGAAAGCGTCCCGCACAAACTCGATCAGGCACGAATCGACGATGCGGACACGATTGCCGTTGTACAAGGCAAACCTGTCACGCAGTTGCCTACGGATCTCTACATTCCGCCGGAAGCCCTCGAAGTTTTTCTCGAGACTTTCGAAGGGCCACTGGATCTGCTGCTCTATCTGATTCGCAAGCAGAACCTGGATATTCTGGAAATTCACGTCGCCGAGATCACCACGCAGTACATCAGGTACATCGAACTGATGAGCATGCTGCAGCTTGAGCTGGTGGGTGAATATCTGGTGATGGCGGCCCTGCTGGCGGAGATCAAGTCGCGAATGCTGCTGCCAAGACCTGGCGAGGCTGTCGATGATGAGGACGATCCGCGCGCCGAACTGATCAGGCGGCTGCAGGAATACGAACAGATCAAGACTGCAGCGGAAGACGTCGAAAAAATGCCGCGTGTCGATCGGGACATTTTTCTGGTTCATCCCGAGCGACCGGAACTGGTTCGCGAACAGGTTGATCCACCTGTTGATCTGCGTGAGCTGCTCCTGGCACTGGCCGAGGTTCTCAGCCGCGCGGAGCTGTATACGAGCCATAGCGTGACACTGGAACCGCTATCGGTGCGGGAACGAATGTCGAATGTCCTTGCGTTTATTTCTGCAGCGGTCGATT
The DNA here is from genome assembly GCA_945878745.1 of Klebsiella pneumoniae. Classification (GTDB taxonomy): domain Bacteria; phylum Pseudomonadota; class Gammaproteobacteria; order Pseudomonadales; family Azotimanducaceae; genus SYFY01. Next base: position 3,508 of record CAMDVY010000022.1, read on the forward strand.
TCGTCTCGTTTCAGCAGCTCTTCACCCGTGCTGAAGGGCGCCGGGGCGTGATCGTGACCTTCCTGGCGTTGATGGAACTGGTCCGTGCAGGACTCATCAATCTGGTCCAGAACGAACCCTTTGCGCCAATCTATCTGCGTGCCAGGTCCGACGACCCACACGCATCCCAACTGGAGGATTAACGGCAGAATGGAAGGAAATCGCATCCGCCAGATCATCGAAGCGGCACTCATGGCTGCGGATGAACCACTCAGCGTGGAACGCCTTGTCAGGCTGTTCAAGCGAGGGGAAATTCCAATCGACGATCTGCGCCTGGCCGTGAAAGAAAGTCTGGAGGCGCTGGAAGCGCAATGCGAAGGACGAGGCTTTGAACTGAAAAAGGTGGCCTCCGGCTACCGCTTTCAGGTGCGTCAGGAGTTGTCCGAATGGGTGAGTCGATTGTGGGAAGAAAAGCCCGGCAAGTACTCACGCGCGTTCCTCGAGACGCTGGCACTGATCGCCTACAAACAACCGCTCACTCGAGCCGATATCGAAGTGGTGCGTGGGGTTGCTGTCAGTCCGAACATCATACGAACGCTGATGGAGCGCGGCTGGATCCGCATCGTCGGCACGCGTGACACACCCGGCAAACCCTCGCTGTACGGAACCACCAGGGAATTTCTCGACTATTTCAACGTGGCGTCACTCAGTGATCTGCCACCTCTCGCCGAAATTCGCAGCCTCCTGGAACACGATGCGACCGATGTCGATGAAGCCGTACTCGAAGCGGGTGTCAGCGTTGAACTGTTTGTTGGAGAAGAAGCGGTTGGAGAGATCGTCGCGGCCAGCGACTCGGTTGAAGATGGGACGACTGGCGACTTGAGTGGAGCGAACGTGTCACCAACCGATGATGACCAGGGCGCGGATGAACCGATGGAGTCCGCCATGTTCGCCAGCAACGTGGTGCGCCTGCCCACCGGGCATGGGTGATGCGCGGTCCAATCAAGCGGACTGCGGGCACGAAGGCCACAGGCTCGAGAGCGACTGGCACTCGAGCCACCGGTCGGCGAGATCCGGAAGAGACCCCGACGCCACGCGCGCGCCGTGTTTCCGCTGACAGTAAAAGTCGTGCGTCAGCAGCACCGAAAAGTCGGTCTGAATCCACTGCAAAAAGACCGGCGGCGACGGCGGCCGTGTCAGCAAGTCCTGAACGATTGCAGAAAGTTCTCGCTGATGCAGGTTTCGGCAGTCGACGCGAGATCGAACGCTGGATCGAGCAGGGCCGCGTCACCGTTGATGGCGAAGTGGCCAAACTGGGGCTCAAGGTGCTCTCGACCGCCCGCATTTTCGTTGATGGAAAACCCGTGGCCGCGGTGCCCAAACTCACGCGATCAAGAGTACTTCTGCTCAACAAGTCGGCCGGTACGATCAGTACGCGCAATGATCCTGAGGGGCGACCGACGGTTTTCGAAGACCTGCCGGAGATCAGGCGTGGTCGTTGGGTCATGGTAGGTCGACTGGATACCATGACTTCCGGACTCTTGTTGTTTACGGATGATGGGGAACTTGCCAACAAGCTGATGCACCCGTCGTCGGTGCTCGATCGGGAGTATGCCGTCCGGGTCGACGGAACGCTCACGGATGCAGAAATCGCGATGCTGTGTGAAGGTGTGACGATCGAAGGCGAAGCCATGCGATTCACCGACCTTCGATACTACGACGGGCGCAGTCGCAATCACTGGTACCACGCCGTGTTGATGGAAGGGAAACAGCACGAAGTGCGATTGTTGTTTGCCGCGGTTGGACGTGTTGTCTCGCGTCTCAAACGGGTTCGTTTTGGTCCGGTGGCGTTGCCATCACGATTATTGGCCGGACACTACGAAGAACTGCCCGAACGCGACGTCGCGCAGCTGCGACGACTGGTTGGACTGTCGAATCCGCCAACCGCTGCGAACGTGCGTGAAGAGCGGAAAAAATCGGTGCTGCTGCCGTTCCCGGAGTTCGAAGAACGTCACCGGGGAGATTGATCAGGCTCAACTGCGCTGCGCACAGCTGAGTTCGGCCAATCAGTGAATCAACAGATTGCGCGACTGGTGTTCGGTGGCTTCAGACAGCGCACTACGCGCTTCTTTGAGTACTGCTTCTGCTGAACTTGCGCCATTCGTGGTGCTGATGCCAATCGTCGCCGACAGGTGCTCACGCAGGGACGGGTTGTCGAACGGCATGGAGTTCACCAGCACTTCCACTTTGTTAGCGACCCGTTGTGCGCCTTCCTTGGTCGTACGTGGCAGCAGTACGGCCAGATGATCGTCATCGATCTGGAAAATGCCGTCGGCTTCCCGAAGTTTGTTCCCCAGGTGTTTTTGCAGTTGATCCGTCATGGCTTGTGAGGTCGCTGATCCGTGGGCGGTGCGGATCATCTCGATGCCGGTCAGGCGAATCAGTATCAGAGCGTCTTCCTGATTGGCCTTGGCTTTTTTCGCCTTCTTGTTGCGTTCCTTGGCCGTGAGTTCGTGGACCACCAGCGCGTTGGCCAATGCCGGTGCTGCCAATCGCAGTAGTTCTTCGAGAGTTTCCAGATCGCCGGTGCTGAATCGTCGCGGTGCTGTCAGTTTGACTTCACCACCACTGATGCCGGTGGTGCCCAGTTGCAGGTTGTAGCTGATGCTGTGCTGTCCGGGTTCACCCGTGGTGAAGTCGACGTTGTGCTCGGAATTCAGATAGGCCAGATGGGTGGCCGGTGAGATTGCCATCGCCTGTTCGAACATGCGATCAAGCAAAGGCGAGATTTCCAGCTCGCGGTGGAACGACTGAACCATGGTCAGCGCCGTGTCGGCTTCAAAACGTCGAGGTGTGCTCATGTCCTTGTGGTCCTCTCCTTGGCCTTGGCCCTTTTCCCTTTTCCCTTTTCATGCGGGGGGGGGGCGCGCACCGTCGAGGTGCGCTTGATCTACCCCGTGATTTTCTGTGATGCAGGGTCAAAAAAGTGAGATGGAAGCGGCACTTCCGGATGAACGCGCAAGTCTGGCTTGGACATTGAGAGAGATTTCAGACCTCTGGACCCGCCCAATCCCGAGCGGTCAGCCGTGCGCCTTGCAGGGTTGAAGGGGCGGCATCGGAGAGCAGATAGAGATACAACGCCATGTGAGCTTCTGCCGTGGGCAGGGTCTGCGGATCCTCTGCGGGATAAGCTGCGGCGCGCATGGCGGTTCGTGTGCCGCCCGGATTCAGGCTGGTAACGAGGATCCGGCTAGTGCCACCCAGCTCATCGACGAGCACGTCGACAAAACCCTCCAGAGCAACCTTCGATACGGCGTATGCGCCCCAGAAAGCACGCGCCTTTCGGCCAACGCCGGACGATGTGAAGATGATGCTGCCACGGTTGCTCGCGTCCAGCAGCGGCAGGAGTCCCCGGGTCAGCATGAACGGCGCCGTGGTGTTGACCCGCAGTACCGATTCCCAGGTGGATGTCGGGTAGTGCGCAATCGGGGTCATGGCACCGAGCAGCGAGGCATTGTGAACGAGCCCATCCAGGTGGCCCATGCTGTCTGCGATGGCGTCGTGGAGAGCGTCGACGTTGTCGTCACGCAGACCAGCGAAATCGCAGGGAACGATGACCGGGCTCGTGGCGGTGTGGGACGAGATCCAGTCAAACACCGTCTCCAGCCGGGAGCGAGTGCGACCGAGAAGAACAACGTTTGCGCCAAACAGCGCGCAGGTTCGGGCCAGCGTGTTGCCGATGCCTGTCCCTGCGCCGGTCACCAGAATGTTCTTGCCGGCAAGGCAGTCCATGGGTGGCAACCAGGGCCAGGTTTTTGCGGCGGCAGTGAGTTCCGGAAAGCCTGGGAATTCAGGGCTTGAATGCATGGACAAGATAATTTGCTCGGACGTTGTCAGACAGTCTTGCCTGACGGGTAAGAGGGTTGTAACGCATGCCGGTGACCTGGCGAACTTCCAGGCCGGCAGCCCGACAGGCGGCAGCCAGTTCACTGGGGCGGATGAAACGTGCGTAGTCGTGGGTGCCGCGAGGCAGGATGTTCGCGATGTACTCGGCGCCGAGAATCAGCAGTGCGTAAGCCTCCGGATGACGGTTGATGGTCGAAAAGACGACGTGCCCGCCATCTCTTACCAGGGCAGCGCACGCGGCGACCGTGGAGTAGATATCCGGGACGTGTTCCAGCATCTCCAGGCACGTCACTGTGTCGAATGTGCCCGCATGGGCAGCTGCAAAGTTCTCTGCGGAATCGCGAATGTACTGCAGTTCGATACCGGCCTCGAGTGCGTGCAGCCGTGCCACCTGCAAGGGCGCTTCGCCCATGTCGATGCCGGTCACGGTGGCGCCGCGGCGTGCCATGGCTTCGCTGAGGATGCCACCACCGCAACCAATGTCGACGATCCGCGAGCCGGACAACGGCGATTTGCTGTCGATGTAGTCAAGTCGACAGGTGTTGATGTCGTGCAGAGGACGGAAATCGCCGTGTGGATCCCACCAGCGATGCGCCATGGCCTCGAACTTGGCGATCTCAGCCGGATCGACGTTGGCATTGCGCATGATGTTCTTTTCCAGAGGGTGAGTTGCCATAGGGGAATGCATGGTCAGTGATTTTCCTGGAGCAGAGCCCGGACACGGGTGGCCTGGAAGTTGACTCGTGCACGAATCGCAGCCAGATCCAGGTGTACCGGCAAGCCATTGGCCATCGATGAACGACCGTGCACCCAGACGTTATCCGCCCGCCATGCGGCGCTGTTGTGCAACAAGCTGGCGAACGGATCATAAACGGGCAGGGCGCAGAGTGAAGCCGGTGAAAACACGGCGATATCAGCCAGTTTGCCCGGCTCGAGTGTGCCCAGTTCGTGCTCCCGTCCGAGTGCACGTGCACCACCCAGGGTAGCCTTCAACAGAGTTTGTCGCGCGTTGCCGGCAACTGGATTTTCAGCCTGCATCTTTGCCAGCAATGCGGCGGTACGAGCGTCACTCAGCACACTGAGTGTGTTGTTCGAAGCGGCGCCGTCGGTGCCTATGGCCACATTGATTCCGCTGGCATCGAGACGATTCACGGGGCAAACCCCGTCGGCAAGTTTCAGATTCGAATTCGGGCAGTGAACGACGTGGGCGCCATTCGCCGCCAGCAATTCGATTTCAGCGTCATCGAGCTGCGTCATGTGTACAGCCTGCAGCTGCGGATTGACGAGCCCTATGTCGGCGAGGACAGCAATCCAGCTGCGCCCGTGTTTTGCCTTGGCGGCCGTTACCTCGGTAGCGGTTTCGTGCAGGTGGGTGTGTACGTTCAGCCCAAGTTCCTGCGCGTACATGTGGACTCGCTCGAGGGTCTTGTAGTCCACCGAGTAAGGCGCGTGGGGCCCGAAGGCGACGCTGACCAATGGGTCCTGGGCATACTCATCGTGCAGCCGAAAGCCCAGTTCAAAACATTCATCGACGTTGCGGCTCCACGCGTTTTGCGCATCGAAGATCGGGAACGCGGCGACGGTGCGGATGTTCGCGGCGCGCGCGACCCGCGCGGTGATTTCCGGGAAAAAGTACATGTCCGTGAAGGTGGTGATGCCGTGCCCCAGCATCTCGACGATCGCCAGTTCAACACCGGCTGTCACAAAATCCGGGTCAACGAGCTGTTTCTCCAGCGGCCAGATACATGTACGCAGCCAGCTTTCCAGCGGCATGTCTTCACCCGCGCCGCGCAGCAGGGTCATTGCGGCATGCGTGTGGCCGTTGATGAGCCCTGGCATGACGATGCTGTCGTTGAAACTGTGCAGCGCTGGCGCGGTGTAACGCTCATGAATGTCGCGGGTCGGGCCAATGGCACAGATGCGTTCGTTCTGAATGCAGACGCTATGGCGGGACAGCGCTTCGTTTACTGGCGCGATGGGGAGCACCCAGGCCGCGTCAATGATGGTGTCGCAAGAGGTTTTATGCATGGTGGCGATTATACGCACCGCTTCCCCGGCCCTGACTCCCCAACTGACGGTTGAGGCCGCTTTTTTGGCCCTGGAACATGCCATGAGTAGAGCATTCAAGGGTGATCCGGGCTAGCATAGCGGGCTTTTTAAGACCCCCATTCCATGTCAGAAACCGGTCCCGATCAGGCAAGGGAAATCCTGCCCCGCAGCATTGAAGACGAGCTCAAGCAGTCTTACCTCGACTATGCGATGAGCGTCATTGTCGGGCGGGCGCTGCCGGATGTTCGCGACGGCTTGAAGCCGGTGCATCGGCGTGTCTTGTACACCATGAGCGAGATGAACAATACGTTCAATCGTCCTTACGTCAAGTCGGCTCGGGTGGTGGGAGACGTGATGGGCAAGTATCACCCGCATGGTGATGGCGCGATCTATGACACCGTGGTGCGCATGGCCCAGGAGTTTTCGCTGCGTTATCTGCTCGTGGATGGTCAGGGCAATTTCGGTTCGGTTGACGGCGACCCGCCAGCAGCCATGCGATACACCGAAGTGCGCATGTCAAAACTGGCCTCCGAGCTCTTGGCGGATCTCGACAAGGAAACGGTTCAGCTGGTTCCAAACTACGATGAAACGCTGACGATTCCCGAAGTACTGCCTACCCGGATACCGAACCTGCTGGTCAATGGCAGTTCAGGCATCGCCGTCGGCATGGCTACCAATATTCCGCCGCACAATCTCACCGAAGTGGTGTCGGCCTGTCTGGCGTTGCTGGAAGATCCGACACTCTCCATCGATGCCCTGATGGAGTACGTCACCGGGCCGGACTTCCCAACTGCGGGCATCATCAATGGACGTGCAGGGATCATCGAAGCCTATCGCACGGGCCGTGGCCGCATCCTCGTTCGCGCTCGCGCCGAGGTGATCGTCGATGAAAAGAACGGTCGCGACGTCATCATCATTTCTGAAATTCCCTACCAGCTGAACAAGTCGCGTCTGATCGAAAAGATCGCCGAACTGGTGAAAGAAAAGAAGATCGAGGGCATTTCCGAACTGCGGGATGAGTCTGACAAGGACGGCATGCGCATCGTGATCGAGATGCGGCGCAGTGAATCCGGCGAAGTGGTGCTCAATAACCTGTACTCGCAAACCCAGCTGCAAAGTGTCTTCGGGATCAACTGTGTGGCACTGGTCAACGGCCAGCCTCGTGTGCTGAATCTCAAACAGATGCTGGAAGCGTTCATTCGCCATCGACGCGATGTGGTGACGGCGCGAACCGTCTACCTTCTGCGCAAGGCACGGGAGCGTGGCCACATTCTTGAAGGGCAGGCCGTTGCGCTGGCCAACATCGATGCGGTGATCGAGTTGATTCGTAACTCGGCGACATCGCCAGAAGCGAGAGTCGCATTGATGGCGCGTGGCTGGTCACCTGAAACAGTCCTTCGTCTGCTTGAGAAGACTGGCAGCGATGCGTGCAAGCCGGATGGACTGGGGCCTGAGTTTGGCTTGCGTGATGGTGCCTATTACCTCTCGGAAGTACAGGCTCAGGCGATTCTCGATCTGCGCCTGCATCGGTTGACCGGGCTTGAACAGAACAAGCTGATCGAGGACTACCAGGTTGTGCTCGACGAAATAGCCGACCTCCTCGACATCCTTGATTCCGCCGAGCGTCTGACTCGTGTGGTTCGTGAAGAACTGGAAGAAATTCGCAAGACCTATGGCGACAAGCGTCGCACCGAAATCATCGTCAACCAGGAAGACCTGTCGATCGAGGATCTGATCAACCAGGAAGATCTGGTGGTCACCATTTCTCACCAGGGTTATGCGAAGACTCAGCCATTGACGGTTTATCAGGCGCAGAAGCGCGGTGGACGGGGCAAGGCGGCGACGACAGTCAAAGACGAGGATTTTGTCGAAAATCTGTTGATCGCCAGCAGTCACGACACGTTGCTGTGTTTTTCCAACCAGGGCAAGGTTTACTGGTTGAAGGTGTATCAGATTCCGCAAGGCAGTCGGAACGCCAAAGGACGACCGATGGTGAATCTGCTGCCATTGAGCAGCGGCGAACGCATCACCGCGATTCTGCCGATCAAGAACTACGATGCAGATCAGTTTGTGTTCATGGCCACCGCCAATGGCACGGTGAAAAAGACCTCACTCGAGCAGTTTTCCCGGCCACGCACGGCGGGACTCATCGCCATCGAACTGGATGAAGACAACACGCTGGTGGGTGTTGCGATCACCAACGGCAGCAGTGACATTCTGCTGGTCACCAGCACGGGCAAGGCCACCCGATTCAAGGAATCCGACGTCCGTGACATGGGGCGCACCGCGCGTGGCGTTCGTGGCATCCGGTTGTCCGGCAGTCAGCGGGTGATTTCGCTGATCATTCCGACGCCCGACGGCTACATTCTGGTGGCTTCTGCCAATGGTTATGGCAAGCGCACACCGGCTACTGAGTTCCCGGTCAAGGGGCGTGGTGCACAAGGTGTCATTGCGATCCAGACCAGCGAACGTAATGGCCAGGTGGTCGGCGCCGTACAGGTGTTTGAGGGTGATGAGCTGATGCTGATCAGCAATCTGGGAACACTGGTTCGTACCAAGATCGCAGAAGTGTCGATGCAGGGCCGCAACACCCAGGGCGTTCGACTGATCAATCTGCGGGGCGAAGAACAATTGATCAGTGTCGAACGCATTGCGGAGCAGGAAGAAGAGGCCGGCTTCGGAGGCGAATCTGTGATGGTTGGCGATGACCAGGAGACCAACACGGCGTCAGCTGGCGCTGAGGGTGACAGCGAAGTCGACGAAAACACCGATAGCGATGCAGACCCAATGTCCGATGAAGCATCCGACGAAGCATCCAATGACGAGGGAGCAGATGAGTAGCATGACCAAGCGCGCGCATAATTTTTCGGCAGGACCTGCCGCGCTGCCTACTGAAGTGCTGGTCCAGGCACAAGCAGAAATGCTGGACTATCGTGGTACCGGCATGTCGGTGATGGAGATGAGTCATCGCAGTGATACCTTCATCGAAATCGCCGAGACGGCTGAACAGGACTTTCGCGAACTGTTGTCCGTTAGTGATGACTATCATGTGCTCTTTCTGCAAGGTGGGGCGACTGCGCAATTCGCAGCGATTCCCCTCAATCTGCTTGGCAGCGCCGGTTCGGCTGCTTACGTCAACACCGGCGCCTGGTCGGTCAAGGCAATCGAAGAAGCGCGCAAATTCTGTGAAGTCCGGGTCGCTGCGAGCAGCGAATCGACGAAATTTGATCGCGTACCGCCGACCAGCGAGTGGAACGTTGCACCTGACGATGCTTACCTGCACATCTGCTCAAACGAAACGATCGGCGGGGTTCAATTTCATGAGTACCCGAACCCTTCGGTACCGCTGGTGGCGGACATGTCGTCCGACATCCTGTCGAGACCGATTGATGTCAGCCGATTTGGGCTGATCTATGCGGGTGCGCAGAAAAACATCGGTCCTGCCGGGCTGGTTCTGGTCATTGTGCGTAAGGATCTGCTCAGCCGTGTGCGCAAAGGCATTCCGAGCATGCTCGATTATGGTGTACACGCCAAAGCCGGGTCGATGTCCAACACACCACCGACCTATGCATGGTATCTGGCGGGACTGGTGTTCAAGTGGATGAAACAGCAGGGTGGATTGCCGGTGATCGCAGAACGTAATCGGCTGAAGGCGGCCACGCTCTACAGCGCCATCGACAACAGCAACTTCTACACCTCCCCCGTGGTGAAGGAAGATCGTTCGTGGATGAACATTCCGTTTACCTTACCTGATGCAAAGCTCGATGCGCAGTTCCTGAAGGGCGCAGAAGCACGCGATATGCAGAGTCTGCAAGGACATCGAAGCGTGGGTGGCATGCGAGCCAGTGTCTATAACGCCGTCGGCCAGGCATCGATTGATGCGCTGGTTGGCTACATGAGTGAATTTGAGCGTGAGCACGGATAACTCCGAGCTCGAGCCTCTGCGCCGACGCATCGACGAGATCGATCAGCAGCTGATTCGCCTGCTCAACGAACGTGCGCAGTGTGCACTGGATGTCGGGCGCATCAAGCAGGCACATGCCGGCGACAGCGCGCTTTACTTTTATCGACCGGAGCGTGTGGCGCAGATTCTCGACAAACTCCGCGCGCAGAATCCCGGGCCTCTGAGTGACGAAGATCTGAGTCGACTGTACCGGGAAATCCTGTCGTGCTGCCTGAACCTGGAACAGCCGCTGACCGTTGCGTTTCTCGGCCCGGCCGGAACCTATACTCAGGCGGCAACGGTCAAACAATTCGGCCAGTTTGCGCATTGCAGGCCACTGGGCTCCATCGACGAAGTCTTCCGCGAAGTTGAATCGGAAGCGGTGATGTATGGTGTGGTGCCGGTCGAGAATTCGACCGAAGGCATGGTCAATCACACGCTCGACTGTTTCATGGTGTCGAACCTGCGGGTGTGCGCCGAAGTGGAGTTGCCCATTCATCAGTGCCTCATGAAAGGCGCCGATGAGCTGCCGATCAACGAAATTCTGAGTCATGCGCAATCCCTGGCGCAGTGTCGATC